>NZ_JAFKRK010000042.1:0-1486 GCF_019038535.1 Synechococcus sp. CCAP 1479/9
GAATTCGCCGCGGGCATCAGCCTGAGCAACGACCTTGGTGAAGGCGTCGAACATTGAGTTAGCTCCTGTTCTCGACGTCGAACGTCGTGATGGGGTGGGTAAGGGGGGTGGGAACGCCAAGGACGTTCACCTGTGCTGGGCACGGACTTATTGTCTGAAAGAATCGCGCCAGGATCCGTGAAGTTTACAAAGGGTCATCGGTAGCCGCTGGTCTTCTCTGGCCGGGGTCAGTCCTGGACCTGTTGGGCACGCCATCCCGGTCCTGATCTGTGCCTTCATGAACACTCAGGACCTGCGATCCTGCGGCGATCTCCGTGCAGCCAGGCCATGAAAAAGCCCCTTTCGGCATCACGCCGAAAGGGGCTGGGAGGCACAAGGCCGTGCACCTGAGGGGTGGACCTGACGGTCAGTTCACAGGGGTCACGCTGGCGACCCGTCCGCCTTGCCGATGGATCATCTGCTGGGCTTCCAGCAGTTTGTTGAAGGGCACGAAGCGAACGGTGTTGCTGCGCTTGTGCAGGCGGTACTCGTTGAGTCCGGTCACCTCGATGCGGTACACCTTGGCCTTCTGGCCGATGCCCTTGGCCATCTTGGTGATCGATTCATTGGCCACCTGGCTGGGCTGGAAGGCCGAGCCCTTGGCGTTGGGGCTCACCACGGGAACGGCGCGGTTCTGGTGCAGGGCCTTGCCGAGTCGGAAGTTGGTGCCGGCGGTGTCTCCTTTGACCGAAGCTGCGGCGCCCCGGGCCAGCTGCATCAGCCAGGAGAACTGACGACCCTGCTGGCCGGCGGAGTAGTCCCAGCCGGTCAGGTAGGGGACCACTTCCTCACCGAAGCGCTCCTGGTATTCGGCGCTGTCGATGTAGGAATCGATCTCGGCATCAACACCCTGCTCCTGCAGGATCGTGAAGTGATGCAGCATCTCCGCCTTGTTCTGGGGGGCACGGCCCAGCAGATGCTTGAAGTTGAGCTCGATGAAGTGATACGGGTTGCAGTTCTCGAAGAACTTGGCACGGTAGAGGCCACTCTTCGCCACGGCACGCACGAATTCGCGCACGCTCAGATAGCCGTTGCGGAAGAGGGATTCAGCACCCTCGAGACGCTCGCTCTCCATGATGTACTGGCGTCCGAGCACCTGCTGATAGACGGTGCGGATGATTGTGCTCTTATCCTGATCGGACGCATTTGACCAGTTTTCCTTGTTGCGGTCATTCGCGAAGCGTTCGATGCCCAGATAGGGCGCATTGACGAGGGTCATGGATGGCGGGCCAGAAGGGGGAGGACTGCACGCGTACGGTGCGCCGTTCTGATCCTATGAGGAAGTCCGCACAGGATTTCGAGATGATGTTCGATCGTTACAGCAGATGAGAACCCGCAAACGCCACACCAGGTGAATCCAGCCAGAAAAAAGGGCCCCCCGAAGGGGACCCGGAAACAACGATGGCCGCGAGAGCTCAGACGAGAGCGCTGATGGCGTAGTCGATGT
>NZ_JAFKRK010000043.1:0-26878 GCF_019038535.1 Synechococcus sp. CCAP 1479/9
GAATTCGCCGCGGGCATCAGCCTGAGCAACGACCTTGGTGAAGGCGTCGAACATTGAGTTAGCTCCTGTTCTCGACGTCGAACGTCGGGATTGGGTGGGTAAGGGGGTCGAGTCTGGAGCGTCAGTCCGGGGGGAGGGCTGACGTCGACTGCGTCGTTGCTTTCGATGATTGCCTGGCCAAGGCCGGGCATCGCTCCGAAAGACCTACCTATTGTTGGGGAAGGCGTCCGGTGGATGGGGGTGCCTTAATAAATGGTCACCACCGCCAGGATCCAAACGGCCGCAGCGGTTCTGGCCATCTGGCCGGCGGCTGGGGTTCAGCCTGGACGGTTCATCCAGCGGATGGGTGTAAGGCCCGCTGTCCCGAGCCTCGAATCCGGCCCATGCGCCCCGACCATGAAAGAGGGCCCATGAAAAGGGGCGCATGAAAAAGGGCCCCCTCGGAGGGGACCCCATCGAAAGGCCGACTTGTGGGTTGGCCCTGGGCTGGCCTCAGCCTTCGGCTTTTGCCTTGCCCTTGCGGGGGGCCGGCGCCTCGGCGCCCGTACCGCCGCCGGTCACGGAGACACTGACGATCTTGCCGCCCATGGCGTGGACGAGACGCATGGTCTCGTTCATGCGGGTGAACGGCACGTTCATGACCATGTCCGCGGTGCGGGAGTAGTCGTTGTTGTTGACGCCGGTGACGGTGAACGCCACCTGGCGGGAACTGTTGAGGCCGGTGCCTCGGGTACCTGCGGAAACCTTCATGGATTCGGAGGGGTAGGGGGGTAAGGCTGAACGGGAGCCCGGTTCAGTTGACCGGGGTGATGCTGGCGATGCGGCCGCCTTCGCGGAGGATCTGCTGCTGGGTCTGGAGCAGCTTGTTGAAGGGGATGAAGCGCACCCGGTTGCTGCGCTTGTGCAGGCGGTAGTTGTTGAAGCCGGAGATCTCGACCCGGAAGGTGCGTCCCTCTTCACCGGCGCCCACGCCCTGGCGGGTGACACCGTCGGTGGAGACCTTGCGGAAGACGCTGCCGCGAGCGTTGGGGCTCACCACCGGCATGGGGGCTTCCGCATGCACCGAGGGGTTGAGGCGCGACTGGTTCTTGAGCAGATCGCCCCGAACCGAGGCGCCCACACCCCGGGTCAGCTGGAGCATGTAGGAGAACTGCAGGCCCTGCTGGCCGGAGGAGTAGTCCCAGCCGTGCAGGTAGGGAACCACCTCTTCGCCGAAGCGGTTCTGGTACTCGGCGCTGTCGAGGTAGGAGTCGATCTCGGCGTCGTAGCCCTGCTCCTGCAGGATCGTGAAGTGATGCAGCATCTCGGCCTTGTTCTGGGGCGCCCGGCCCAGGAGATGCTTGAAGTTCAGTTCGATGAAGCGGTAGGGGTTGCAGTTCTCGAAGAACTTGGCCTTGTAGAGCCCGCTCTTGGCCACCTGGCGCACGAACTCCCGCACGCTGAGGTAGCCGCGTTTGAAGAGGGACTCCGGACCCGAGAGCCGCTCGCTGGCCATGACGTACTGATTGCCGAGCACCTGCTTGTAGACGGCGCGGATCAGGGCGGCCTTGTCGTTTTCGGTGGCGTTCGTCCAGTTTTCCTTGTTGCGGTCGCTGGAGAAACGCTCGATGCCCAGATAGGCAGCGTTGGCAAGTGTCATGAGCGTGGGTGCCGGGGGAGAGGCGTTGGAGAGAAGGTCGGTGGGCAGGGCGCTTGGTCTCTGCGGATTGCAGCTGCGGATCTGCAACGGCGGATCTGCAGAGGCCTTCGAGGACGGCTGCAGGAAACGTCCCGAATCATGGGCTGCAAGGCGGATCCTATGGGCCTGTCCGCTCGCCACGACAGGGTTTTCAGAATCGTTACAAATCCCCCGGCCGGGGCCACCCCTGGCGGGTCGGCCCCACGCCGATACCATCCGGCCATGATCCCGGTGCCGTCATGGCTTCTGTTGTGTCCCCATCCGAGGACTCCTCCCTCCGGTTGGCCGATCAGCTGCAGGTGTTGTCCCAGGTGGCTGAAGCGCTCACCTACCGCCTGCTGGAGCTCGAGGAACGGCTCGGGGGCCACGAGGATCGCATCGGTGCGCGGTTGGAGGAGGTCGCCGACCTCGAGGCCACCCATGGGGCCGCCATGGACGAGCGCCTGGGGGACACCGAAGAGCGCCTGGCCAGGATCGAGGCGGCCCTGCGGGGTCTGGATCGCGTCGGCACGTCCCGCCATCTGCAGGCGGTGCAGCCGCCGGCGCTGCAGCAGGAGCCACCGGCCTCCCTGCCGGTGACGGAATCCTTCGATCTGGGCCAGGAGGAGGTCGATCCCTTTCTGGACGAGGGGGAGCAGCCCTTCATGGACGAGATGATCGCCGGCTGAAGCCTCTCCCGCCCGGCGATCTCCTCGTCAGGCGTTCTCCTGCCGAGGGTTCTGAGCCCGGGCGTCCTTCGACCGTTCCGGCTCCTGAGCCCGTGCGGCCCCTGCCCGATCAGGCCTCCAGCCAGGCGGGGGGAAGTTCGGCGCGGTAGTCGTCGGTGCGTTCGAATTCGAAGGGGCCGGCCAGGGATCCCCAGAGCTGCTCATGGGTGGCCGGGTCGTGGCCCCGGTCGATGGTGCGCATGCCCCGGGAATCGATCTCGAAGCTGCTGACCAGGTAGGCGAGGCTCCCCTTGCGTTCCACGAGGCAGCGGCACCCGGGTTCCACCTCGCCGGCAAACCCCTCCCCCACCTCCCGCACCACGTAGGTGCAGCCCTCGAGGGGCAGGAGGTCGGTCTCCGCGATGCTGCGGCGTCGCTCCTCATCCTCGATGGCGCCCCAGAAACGCTGCTCGTCCTGGAGGGCCTGGTTATGGATGATCAGGTCGCCGTCGCGGCGCTCGGCCCGCAGCACCCGGATCCTGTAGGGCGTGCCGGGTGAGATGGCGTAGGACTGCTCCAGCAGCAGCGAGCCCGGGGCCAGGTGGGGCAAGGGCCGGAACTTGACCAGGATGTGGGCGTAGATGGGCGGATTGTCGAAGGCCTGGCTCTGGTTGCTGAAGCCACCGCTCAGGAGCTGGAGAAGGCGGGCAAGGGAGCTGCTCATGGGGGCCACCTAAAGGTCGAGGAGGCGGATCCTGAAGGCCCCCACCTGGCGGGCCATGGCCGGATCAGATTCGGCGAACGGGTGACCAGCCACCTGGCCGAGGATCGCCTCAAGCTTGTCGGCGGTCGAGAGCCCGTGGGAGGGATCCTGTCGACTGTGCTCCTGCCAGGCCTCATCGAACGCCTGGGCGAAGCTGTCGGCGTTGTTGAAGATCTGGTTGGAGGTCGAGGGCTGATGGGGCATGGTGATGGGCTGCAGAGCAGTCCGCACGCAATGCCAGGACCCAGATTTGAACTGGGGACACGGCGATTTTCAATCGCCTGCTCTACCAACTGAGCTATCCCGGCCCGTCGCCGAAGCGACGCAGGGATCTTAGATCACGGCCCGCTGGGGGGGCGGCCCGTCCGGGTGCGCGACCGGGGCGTGCGGGCCAGGCAGAGGAGTCCCACCACCTGCCAGCCGAGGGTCTCCAGGGCTGTGGCGGCGCTGCAGCCGGTGGCCCCGCTGGTGAGGATGTCGTCGACGATCAGGACCGGCCGGCCCAGGGCTTCGCCGAGGCGGGGGCCCCGGCGACAGCGGAAGGCCCCCTCCTGGTTGGCCAAGCGCAGGGTCCTGCCGAGGTGGTGCTGGCCGAGCACGGGCCGTGACCGCTCCAGCAGATCGGCGCGGCGATAGCCCAGCTGGCGAACGAGCTCCCGGCACACCAGGGCCGGCAGGGGATTGGCCTGCCGTTTCCAGCTCGGCACCGGCACCACCAGCGGCCGCTGCCGCCACTGGGGCAATCCCTCCGCCAGCACCGTCACGAGGGCGCCGACCCCGGCGGGCTCAGGCCGCTGCCGCAGCCCGAGCAGCAACCGCCGCAGCTCGCCGTCGTAGGACCCAGCCGCCCACCAGAGCAGGGGCTCGTTGCCCCTCAGGGCCCCGGCCGGCAGGGGCAGGCGGCGGCGGCAGTCCGGGCATGCCGCTCCGGCCCCGTGCTGGGGCGGTTGCAGGCCACGGCACAGGGGGCAGGGGGTGGCGGCGAACCAGTCGAGCGGAAGCCGGCTCAGGCGTGCGAGAAGGGTCAGGGGAGGGGCGCCGCCGGTGGCGGCGCAGTCGCTGCTTCAAGCCTTCCCGGGGAGCGACCGCAGCATGGCCACCAGGGTGCGGTGGGCGTCCTCGCTGTCGGTGAGGGCGTGGTCGAAGGGCACCTCCACCCGGGTGCCGTCCACCTCCAGGCGCATGGCCTCGGGCTCCACGGCCACCATCCGGGCCTCACTGGCCTCGGTGCAGCCGCCGTAGTGGCGGGCGTAGGCCAGAACGGCCTCGGCGTGGTCGTCGTTCATGTGCTTGCAGATGCGGTCGCTCACTGCAGCGGTGAGGGGATCGGCGGCCATGGGTTCAGGTCGGTTGGGGGAATTCTGGGATCAGGCGCCGGCGAACCGCTGCCAGAGCAGCAGACCCAGCCGCACGCCGCTGAAGCCCACATAGCCGGCCAGCACGACGAACAGGGCCATGGCGAGGATCGATTTGAGACGTTCGTTCATGGCCGGGGCGAGACGGATTCGGCCCCCATCCTGGAGCTGGCCCGCGCCAGCAGGGCCATGCCCAGGGCCGCAGTGCGTTTCGGTCGGTTCAGCACCGGGATCCCCAGGGCGCGCGTCCGCAGGGCCCGCCACTGGCTGTTGCGGGCGCCGCCGCCGACGCTGATCACCCGCCGCAGGGCCGGGGCCCCCAACTCCCGCAGCCGCCGCCAGCCCGCCACCTCGATGGCGGTGAGACCCTCCAGCAGGGCCTGGAAATAGCGGGCATCACTGGCGGGCCTCGGCTCCAGGATCGGCTCCAGCGCCGGGTCGTCCACCGGGAAGCGCTCGCCCCGGCGGCTCAGGGGCCGCAGGGCCAGCCCCGTGGGACGGTCCGGCGTGATCTGGCGGCTCAGTTCGGCGATCTGGGCGTCGTCGAAGAAGCGGCGCAGGATGCCGGCGCCGGCGTTGGAGGCTCCCCCCGCCAGCCAGCGGCCGCCCACCCGGTGGTTGCTGAGCCCGGCCCCGGCCAGGGGGGCGTCCACGAACTGCTTCAGCACCAGGGTGGTGCCCAGCACGGTGATGCCATCGCCCTCCTGGGGATCGGCGGCCAGCACCGCGGCATTGGCATCGGTGCTGCCGGCCACCACCTGGCAGTCAGCCGGCAGGCCCAGGCAGGCCGCCGCCGCCGGAGCCAGCCGCCCGAGGCGGCTGCCGCTGGGGCGGATCCCAGGCAGGGCCCCGGCACCCAGGCCTTCGGCCACCCCCGCGAGCCAGCGGCCCTGCTGCAGGTCCCAGCCCAGCCGCGCGTTGTTGCCCTCCTCGCCCCAGCGCCAGTCGTCCAGCAGCCAGCCCATCAGCCAGTCGGCCTGGTGGCGCAGCAGCAGGCCTTGGGCGAGGCCCGCCTCCCGGGCCAGGGACTGCAGGCGCAGGGCCCGGGCCAGGCTGCCGCTGCTGCTGGCGGCGGGATGGTCGGCCCACGCCCCTTTCCCCGCGGCCCACGCCCCGCTCCCCGCGGCCAGCAGGGTGGCGATGGCCCCGGCCTGCTCCGGACAGGCCTGGTGGTACGGGAGGGCGTCCGCCAGGGGCGGCGGCAGCAGGCGGCCTCCTGGACCGCAGGCCAGAAGCGTGCCGGAGGTGCCATCGATGGCGACCCCCCCCACCCGCCGGCGGACCTCCTCTGGCACGTCCGCCAGCAGATCGATCAGGCCCTGCCGCCAGGCCTCGGGATCCTCGAAGCGGCCCGGGTACGGGGACTGCCGTTCCAGAACGGGGCTGGCGGGGTCCCCGCCGGCAGCGCCGGCCTCGGCCAGAACGGCCAGGCGCAGGCCGCTGCTGCCGAGGTCAACCCCCAGATACAGCGCTGACACGGCTCGCCGTGGCCTGCTTCAGGGTGGCGGCGATGGCGGTCACGTCCTCCCAGGGGAGGTCGAGGTCCTTGCGGCCGAAGTGGCCGTAGGCGGCGACGTCCTGGTAGAAGCGGCCGCCCCGCTGCTGGGGCAGTTCCCGCAGGCCGAAGGCTTCAATGATGGCGCCGGGGCGCAGGTCGAAGTGCTCCTGCACCAGGGCGGTGAGGTCGGCGTTGCTGAGGGCGCCGGTGCCGAAGCTCTCCACCAGGATGCTCACGGGCCGGGCCACGCCGATGGCGTAGCTGAGCTGCACCTCGGCCTTGTGGGCCAGGCCGGAGGCCACCAGGGCCTTGGCCACGTAGCGGGCGGCGTAGGCGGCGGAGCGGTCCACCTTGGTGGGGTCCTTGCCCGAGAAGGCGCCGCCACCGTGGCGGGCATAGCCGCCGTAGGTGTCCACGATGATCTTGCGGCCGGTCAGGCCGGCGTCGCCCTGGGGGCCGCCCACCACGAACTTGCCGGTGGGGTTGACGTAGAAGCGCGTGTCTTCCTTGGAGGGCTTGAGGGGCAGGTCGGCCGTGGCGGGCTGCACCACGTGGGACCAGAGGTCCTCCTTGATGCGCTGCTGCACGGCCTTCTCGTCGCTGATGCCTTCCACCTCGGCGGTGTGCTGGGTGGAGATCAGGATCGTGTCGATCGCCACGGGGCGGTCGTTCTCGTACACGACGCTCACCTGGGTCTTGCCGTCGGGGAGCAGGTAGCCGAGGCTGCCGTCATGGCGCACCTGGGCCAGCCGCAGCGCCAGCCGGTGGGCCAGGCTGATCGGCAGGGGCATCAGCTCCGGCGTTTCGTCGCAGGCGTAGCCGAACATGATGCCCTGGTCGCCGGCGCCCACCTTGTCGAGGGGATCGCCGTCGTGGTCGTCGGCCTCATCCACACCCTGGGCGATGTCGGGCGACTGCTGGTCGAGGGCGATCAGGACGGCGCAGCTGCGGGCATCGAAGCCGCCGGCACGGGCACCGCTGTAGCCGATCTGCTCGATCACACCCCGCACCAGGGTGTTGAAGTCGACGCGGGCGTTGGTGGTGACTTCCCCCGTGATCAGGCAGAGGCCGGTGTTCACCACGGTCTCGCAGGCCACCCGGCTGGAGGGATCCTGGGCCAGCAGCGCGTCGAGCACGGCGTCGCTCACTTGGTCGCAGATCTTGTCGGGGTGGCCTTCCGTCACCGATTCCGAGGTGAAGACGAAACGGCTCATAGGGGGGATGGGATCAGTCGATGGCTGAGCTTATTCCCACCGGTTCGCCGGTCCTTGCACCACGGCGAGCTCCTGCCAGTGGTCCAGCTGCAGGAAGGAGCCATCCAGCGCCACCGGCCTTCGCCAGCCCGCCCGATAGCCGAGCACCACGGGCACCCCGGCGGCCCGTGCCATGCGCAGGTCGCTGTTGGCGTCGCCCACCAGGGCGCAGCTCTGGGCCGCCACGCCCAGTTCCTCGCAAAGGCCGTGGATGGCGGCGGGGTCGGGCTTGCGGGGCTGATGCTCGGCGCTCCAGATGGCCTGCACGTAGGCGGCCAGATCGTGGGCGGCCAGGAAGGCCTCGATGCCTTCCACATGGTCGTTGCTGATGACGGCGCAACGCACTCCCGCCTGGCGCAGGGCCTCCAGCAGGGGCCGCAGGCCGGGGGTGGGGGCTGGCCGCTGTTCACTCCCCTGGCCGTGGAGGCCATCGGTGCGGGCGAACACCGCCTCGGCCATGGCCAGGGCTTCGGGCCAGCCGAAGCCCACCTGGGCCAGGGCGGTGCCCGTGGCCACCAGGTTCTGGTCGCGGCTCCCGACCGCCATCGTGCCGGCCGGGTGGATCCCTTCGGCGGAAAGGCCGTAGGCGCGGCGCAGGAGGGCGCCCAGGTCGCTGAGGCGCTCCGGGTCGCCCTCGGCCTGGCCGGCCAGGGCCAGACAGTGAAAGACCCTGGCCTGAGCCAGGGCCTCGAGCATCGGTTCGCTGTGGCTCATGGTGCCGTCCTTGTCGAACAGCACCGCCTCCAGTGGCCCGTCCCCGCAGGGCAGCGGGGTGCCCCGCAGGGAAAGGTGAACCATCGTCAGCGGATCCGAGCCGTGCTCATTCGAGGGAGACACCCATGGGCTCGCTGTCCTCGGCCTGCTCGAGCAGCATCTGCTTGTAGCGGGCGGCCATCTCCTCGGCCTTGTCGAACACCTTCTGGGGATCGCTGAGCATGTCGCCCGGTTCCGGCTCGAGGGCCTTGGTGGACAGGGAGATCCGGCCCCGCTCGGCGTCGAGATCGATGATCATCACCTTCATCTGATCGTTGACGTTGAGCACGGTGTGGGGGGTCTCGATGTGCTCGTGGCTGATCTCGGAGATGTGCAGCAGACCGCTGACGCCGCCGATGTCGATGAAGGCGCCGTAGGGCTTGATGCCCCGGACGGTACCCAGCACCACTTCGCCCACTTCCAGGCGATTCATCTTGCGCTCCACCAGGGCGCGGCGATGGCTGAGCACCAGCCGGTTGCGCTCTTCGTCCACCTCGAGGAACTTGAGGGGGAGGAAGTCGGCCACGAGTTCCTCCTTGGCCTTGCGGGTGCTGATGTGGCTGCCGGGGATGAAGCCCCGCAGACCCTCCACCCGCACCAGGGCGCCGCCGCGGTTGGTGGCGAACACCTCGCTGTAGATCGTGGCGTCCTCCTTCTGCAGCTGGCGCACCCGTTCCCAGGCGCGCTGGTACTCGATGCGACGGACCGACAGCGTCAGCTGGCCGTCCTCGTTCTCCTCGCTGAGGATGAAGAACTCGCGCACCTCGCCGGGTTCGAGCACGTCCGAGAGATGCTCGACGCGGTTGATCGACACCTCCTGGAGGGGCATGAAGGCGGCGGTCTTGGCGCCGATGTCGATCATGGCGCCCTTGGATTCCAGGGCGAAGACGGTGCCGTTGACGACGTCGCCGGGCTTGAAGTTGTAGTCGTACTTGCTGAGCAGGGCCGCGAACTCGTCCAGCGTGAAGCCCACACCGTCGCCGTCCCGTGCGCTGACCCGGCTGCTGGAGTCGTCGGCGCTGGGCACCTCTTCCGGGATCGCCAGATCGAGATCGGCTGTGGCCTCGATGTCGGCGGCCTCCTCGCTGCTGATCGGCGTGAGGGCCTCGAGGGTGTCGGCTTCGGAAGAAGGAGTGAGGGTCATGGAGCTGGGGCGGTCTGCCGGTGGCAGTGCGAAGGAACGGGATGGCTGCCCGCCTGCAGCGCACACCCGATCGATCACTCTATCAACGGACCGGCTCCCCGATCGGCTCGCGGGCCTGGCGCCGGGTTCAGCCCACCACCGCCAGCCGGCTCTTGGCCTTGCCGCGGCTGCCCAGCCCTTCGAGGGTGGCCACGAAATCGCTGACGCTCTGGAACTGGCGATACACGGAGGCGAAGCGCACGTAGGCCACCTCGCTCATCTCCCGCAGGCGCTGGAGCACCAGCTCCCCGATCTCGTTGCTGCTCACCTCGCGGCCGACCCGCTGCTGCAGAGCCAGTTCGATGTCGTCAACGACAGCCTCGAGCCGGGCCGGTTCCAGGCCTGTCTTCTCGCAGGCCCTCAGCAGACCATGCAGGAGTTTGCTGCGGTTGAAGGTTTCGCGGCTGCCGTTGCGCTTGACCACGGTGATCGGAACGGTCTCGACCCGTTCGTAGGTGGTGAAGCGGAAATCACAGTTGAGGCACTCCCTTCGCCGCCGCACGCTGCGCCCGGAATCGGCGGCCCTTGATTCCAGAACGCGGCTATCGGTGTGTTGGCAGGAGGGACATTGCATCCCCGGGCACGCGTCCAAGTGTTCGGAGTGTAAACAGCTACGCGCACAAAGAGAAGGGGTGGCCTCCCGGTTGGGGCCCTTGGCATGAAAAAACCCCCGGTTTCCCGGGGGCTGCATCAATCAGGAAGGCTGGTCACTTGCCGATTTTCGGGGGATCGCGGAAGGCGATCGCGAAAAACAGGGTGGAAATGGCCAGGGCCAGGATCAGGATGTAGGCGAAGCTCTCCATGGGAATCCTCGGGGGGACTGGCGGTCAGCTGAGGGTGGAACCGGCCGGGGGCACGTAGCCCTCGGGCAGGCGCCGGGTGGAACGGTCGCCCAGTTTGGCGAACAGACCGAACTCCACCTGCTCACCGAGATCGGGGTCGATACCGGCGAAGACATCACGGTAGAGGGTGCGGGCACCGTGCCAGATGTGGCCGAAGAAGAAGAGCAGGGCGAAGCAGGCGTGGCCGAAGGTGAACCAGCCGCGGGGGGAACTGCGGAAGGTGCCGTCGGAGTGGTAGGTCTCACGGTCGAACTCGAAGGCCTCGCCGAGCTGGGCCTTGCGGGCCAGCCGCTTGACATCCGCCGGGTCGGTGAAGGTCTGACCGTTGAGGGCACCGCCGTAGACGGTGGCCGTCACACCCTGCTGCTCGAAGGAGTACTTCGCCTCGGCCCGACGGAACGGGATGTCGGCGCGGACGATGCCCTGCTCGTCCTGGAGCACCACCGGGAAGTTCTCGAAGAAGTTGGGCAGACGACGAACCTCGAGGTCATGGCCTTCCTTGTCGGTGAAGGCGATGTGACCGATCCAGGAGGTGGGCAGGCCGTCACCGTTGATCATCGGGCCCACGCGGAACAGACCACCCTTGGCGGGACTGTTGCCGACGTAGTCGTAGAAGGCCAACTTCTCGGGAATGGCCGCGAAGGCCTCCTGCTTGGTGGCGCCGTTGTCGATGGCCGTCTGGACGCGGCGGTTGATCTCGGTCTTGAAGTAGCCCTGATCCCACTGGTAGCGGGTGGGGCCGAACAGCTCAACCGGGGTGGCTGCCGAGCCGTACCACATGGTTCCGGCCACGATGAAGGCCGCGAAGAACACCGCGGCGATGGCGCTGGCCAGGACCGTCTCGATGTTGCCCATGCGAAGGGCCTTGTAGAGGCGCTCCGGGGGTCGGGTGGTGATGTGGAAGATGCCGGCGATGATGCCGACGATTCCGGCGGCGATGTGGTGCGCCACGATCCCGCCCGGGTTGAAGGGGTTGAAGCCCTCCGGACCCCAGGCGGGCTGCACCGGTTCGAGGTGGCCCGTCAGGCTGTAGGGATCGGAGATCCACATCCCCGGACCGAACACACCGGTGAGGTGGAAGGCGCCGAAGCCGAAGCAGCCAAGACCCGCCAGGAGCAGGTGGATGCCGAAGATCTTGGGCAGGTCGAGAGCGGGCTCCCCGGAGCGGGGGTCCTGCCAGATCTCGAGATCCCAGTAGGTCCAGTGCCAGATGGCGGCCAGGAAGAGCAGGCCGCTGAAAATGATGTGGGCGGCGGCCACGCCCTCGAAGCTCCAGAAGCCGGGGTCGACGCCGGTTTCACCGGTGACGCTCCAGCCGCCCCAGCTCCCCGTCACGCCCAGGCGGGCCATGAAGGGCATGACGAACATGCCCTGGCGCCACATGGGGTTGAGGACCGGGTCGGAGGGGTCGAAGATCGCGAGCTCGTAGAGCGCCATGGAGCCGGCCCAGCCGGCTACCAGGGCGGTGTGCATGAGGTGCACGGCCAGCAGTCGGCCCGGGTCGTTGATGACGACCGTGTGCACCCGGTACCAGGGCAATCCCATTGGGGGGTCAGGTCTGGGTTGACAGTTGCCGAAGCCGGTCGCCGGGGCGATGGCGGCTAAGGAGACGCTCGGTGGATACCGATCCGTGCTGGCGATGGTAAGGGTTGCGGGCAACGGCACGGGGCCCAGGTAACGGACCGCAACGGCGCGCCTCACAATGGGAGCCGTCCAGTTCCCCCAGAGGCTTCCGCCATGCCCGTGATCCGGTTCGTGCGTGAGCAGCGTGACGTGGAGTGCTATCCGGGGGAGAACCTCCGCGAGGTCGCCCTGCGCGAAGGCATCGAGCTGTACGGCCTCAAGGGACGGCTGGGCAACTGCGGCGGCTGCGGCCAGTGCATCACCTGCTTCGTGGAGGTGGTGGAGGGCGGAGCGGCCAACGCCCTCACGGAGCAGACGGCGGTGGAGCAGCTCAAGCTGAGGCGGCGTCCCCAGGGCTGGCGGCTGGCCTGTCAGGCCCTGGTGCAGAAATCGGTGATGGTGCTCACCAGGCCCCAGGTGGGACTCGACGACCGGGAGGGCGACCTGGCCAGGGCCCGCACCCAGCCCCTGCCGGAGGGCCCCACCGCCTGGCCCCTCCCCCCCGAGGACGAGGAGCCGGAGGTGGAGGCCGACCCATCCGCAACGAGCGATGAAGGGGGCGTCCTTCCCGCCGATGGGCGGTGATACCTTCTCAGAACCTCTCCAGCAGTCATGGAAACCAACGACCTCGGCTTCGTTGCCAGCCTCCTGTTCGTTCTGGTTCCCGCCGTTTTTCTGATCATTCTCTACATCCAGACCAACAGCCGCCAGGGCGGCTGAGTCAGGCTCAGCGCGCCCGTCCCTCCGGCTCCCGCACCAGCAGGACCGGAGCCGGAGCGTGCACCCGGATGTAATCGCTGACCGAGCTGCCCAGGAGCTTGTCGAGATCCACCAGGCCCCGGGCCACGAGCGGCCTGCGGTCCTGGGAGGCAATCACCACCAGATCCGCCTTCGCCTCTTCGGCGGCGGCGCACACACCGCGGGCAATTTCGCCCGTGAGATGCACGCCCTTCATCTCCACGCCGAAGCTGCGGGCCCGCTGGATCGCCTTCTGCAGCACGTCGTCGCCGGGGGTGCGTCCCCCGCGCGACGGGGTGATGTCCTGGCGGGACACATGCACGCCGGTGAGGCTGCCGCCGGGGATGCCCTGGACCAGCTCGCAGGCCAGCCGCAGGGCATCGTCGCCGACCCCGGTGCCGTCGATGGCCACCAGGACCCGGTTGATGGCCTTCACGTAGAGGTCGTCCCGCACCAGCAGCATGGGCCGGGTGGAGAGCTGGAAGACGTACTGGCTGGCGCTGTTGCCCAGGATCGACTGCAGCCTGCCCAGGCCCCGTGACCCCATCACGATCAGGTCGGCTTCCAGCTCATCGGCCACGTTCAGCACGGTCAGCTTGGCGTCGCCCTCGCGCACCAGGGTGTTGACCTCGCCGGGGCTGAGACCGAGACGCTCGATGGCCTCCTTGATCAGCACCTCGGCCTGCTGGCGGTGGCTCTCCAGATCCAGACCCCCCTGCTCGGGAATCACGTGCAGCAGGTTGATCCGGGCCTGACGGCAGGGAGGGATGTCGCGCAGGATGCGGACCATCTCCTCCACATGACCCTTGCCGGAATCGGCGATCAGCAGGTTGCGGAACACAGACGTCAAAGAGGCTCTGGATCAGCCTATGGCTGATCCTCTGTCCACAGTCCCCCGTGGTGAAGACCGTGATGCAGCGCTCCGAAGCGGGCTGGTGGTGCCTGAACCGGCGGGTGCTGCCGCAGCACACCGACCACGCCGGCGTGATGTGGCACGGGGCCTATCTGGCCTGGCTGGAGGAGGCCCGCGTCGAGGCCCTGGCCCGGGCCGGCCTCCACTACAGCGACCTGTCGGCCCGTGGGCTGGAGCTGCCGGTGGTGGGCCTGCGCATCGATTACCGCCAGGCCCTGCTCCACGGTGATGCGGTCGCGATCCACAGCCGGGTGCTGCCGCGGGAGGGCGTGAAGCTTTCCTGGCAGAGCCGCTTCCTGCGTCCGGATGGGGGGCTGGCGGCCGAGGCGTGCGTCGACCTCGTGCTGGTGGATCTCTCCAGGGGGGCCTCGCAGCGCCGGCTGCTGCGACGGCTGCCGCAGGACCTGGAGCAGGCTCTGGCCATCCTGCGGGAGGGACCAGCCGACACCGGGATCCAGCCATAGTACGCTTGTACTGCTGATCGGACGCCGGCGCGGGCCATGGGAGATCTGGTGCAGGGGGTGTTCCCCCGCAGGGTGTCTCCGGTCTGGGACCGGCAGCAGCGGCTGTGGTGGCTGCTCTGGAGCCGCTGCCCCGGCCTCGGTTGGCAGCGCCTGCGGGCCCTTGAGGCCGGCTGTGGTGGGCTGGCCGCCGCCTGGGGGGCTTCCGCTGCCGAGCTGGCGGCGGTGCCGGGTCTCGGTGAGGGGCTGGTGGCGGGGGTGGAGCGCTTCCGCCGCCGCTGGGGGCCCCGGCCCCTGGAGGCCTTCGCGCCCCGGTGTCGCTTCGGCCGTGGCGTGCTCGTCCCTGGCGATCGGGGCTGGCCAGCGGGCCTGGGGGAGCTGCAGCGGCCGCCCCTGCAGCTGTGCTGGCAGGGGCGGGGCAGCCTCTGGCCCCACCTGGGCCAGCGCCGTTCGGTGGCGGTGGTGGGCACCCGCCGCCCGTCCCTGCACGGTCTCTCGATGGCCCAGGCCATCGGCGCGGCCCTGGCCGAGGCGGGCTGGCCCGTTGTGAGCGGGCTGGCGGAGGGCATCGATGGGGCCGCCCACCAGGGGTGCCTGGCGGCCGGAGGGTCCCCGGTGGGGGTGCTGGGCACACCGCTGGGTCGCGCCTATCCCCTCCATCACGCACTGCTGCAGAGCCAGGTGGCCCGCCAGGGTCTGCTGGTGAGCGAGCTGGCCGAGGGTGCCGCCGTACGCCCGGGCAGCTTCGCCGCCCGTAACCGCCTGCTGGTGGCCATGGCGGCTGCGGTGGTGGTGGTGGAGTGCCCGGTCGTCAGCGGGGCGCTCCACTCGGCCGAGCTGGCCTGGCAGCTGGAGCTGCCCCTGTGGGTGGTGCCCGCCGATGCCGGCCGGGCCTCGGCCATGGGCAGCAACCGGCTGCTGGCCAGGGGGGCCACACCCCTGCTCCTCCCCGCCGACCTGATCGACCAGCTGGGTCCCGGCCCCCTGGCCCGCGGCGGGCCAGGGTCGGCACCGCCAGGGGAGCCGGCGGATGCCGAGGTGATGGCGGCCGAGGGCCTGCTGGCGGCGGTGGGCGGAGGTGCCAGCCTCGAGCAGCTGAGCCTGGCGCTCGATCGCCCCATGGCCGAGCTGATGCCCCGGCTGCTGGAGCTGGAGCTGGCCGGCCGGCTGCGGGCCGAAGCGGGCCTCTGCTGGCGCCCCTGCTGAGGCCGTCGCCCCTGATTAGGCTCCCCCCATGGTTTCCCCGGCCGGCACCCCCCCGATCGCAGCCCCGATCTCCGCCCCCCCGGCGCCCGGGTCCGAGGCCCTGACGGTCACGGGGGCGGAACTGCTGGAGTGGCGCCGCCGCCTGCTGGCCCAGGGCGGCGCCGCCACCGACCTCGACTGGCTGCTGGATCTGGGCGGCGGGCTGCGCTGGAGCCAGTTGCAGTCGCTCTGGTGTCACCCGCAGGCCACCGTCCGGCTCGATCGTCAGCTGGAGTCGCTCGACGCCCTCTGGCGCCGCCACCTGCACACCCACGAGCCCCTCCAGTACCTGGTGGGCCGTTGCCCCTGGCGCGACCTGGAACTGCCGGTGGCCCCCGGGGTGCTGATACCCCGGCAGGAAACGGAGCTGCTGGTGGATCTGGCCCTGGAGCTGCGGCGGCCGGGCCGCCCCATCGCCTGCTGGGCCGACCTGGGCACCGGCTCCGGTTGCCTGGCCATCGCCCTGGCCCGCAGCCTGCCCACCAGTCAGGGCTTTGCCGTCGAGGCGAGCGCCGAAGCCCTGGCCCAGGCCGGCGCCAACCTCGCCCGCTGGGACCTGCAGCGCCAGGTCACTCTGCTGGCGGGCGACTGGTGGCAGCCGTTGCAGCCCTGGTGGGGCGGGCTGGATCTGGTGGTGAGCAACCCCCCCTACATCCCCAGCGCCACCCTGGCCGGGCTGGAGCCGGTGGTGCGCGATCACGAACCCCGGCAGGCCCTCGATGGTGGCCCCGACGGGCTGACGGCCCTCCGCTCGATCATGGCCGGGGCCCTGCAGGCGCTGGCCCCTGGCGGCCTGCTGCTGCTGGAGCACCACCACGACCAGAGCGAGGCGGTCGGCGAGCTGCTGCGCGCCGCCGGCCTGGAGCGCCCCGGAGTCCACGCCGACCTGGAGGGCCAGGCCCGCTTCGCCAGTGCCTGGAGGCCCGGCGCCCGATGAACGGTCCCGCCGATCTGGCCAGGTGCCTGGCGGCCGGGGAGGCCGTCCTGTTCCCCACCGACACCCTGCCGGCCCTGGCCTGCCGGCCCACGGCGGCCGCCCTGCTCTGGCGCCTCAAGCAACGGCCCGCCGACAAGCCCCTGATCCTGATGGGGGCCGACCTGCCCCAGCTGATCACGGTCCTCGGGGTGCCCTGGCAGGAGGCCTGGCTGGAGCAGGCCCGGTCCAGCTGGCCCGGGGCCGTCACCCTGGTGCTGCCGGTCAGCGGAGCCCTCACCGACCATCTCCACCCCGGTGGCACCAGCCTCGGCCTGCGCGTGCCGGCCTGCGAGCGGGCCCGGGAGCTGCTGCGCCTCAGCGGTCCGCTGGCCACCACCAGCGCCAACCGCTCCGGGCAGCCTGCGGCCACCACGGCGGCGGAGGCCGCCAGCCAGTTCCCCGGGCTGGCCCTGCTGGAGCCCCTGCCCTGGCCCCCGGGGTCGGGCCAGGCCAGCACCGTCCTGGCCTGGCGGGGGGAGGAGTCCAGCGACGGCCCCTGGGCGGTGCTCCGCTCCGGGGCCACGCCGCCGGCGGGCGCGGGAGGCGCCTGATGCTGCCGCTCCTGCTGGTGGTGCTGCTGGGGGTGTCCCTCAGCCACTGGACGCTGGTGCCCCTGGTGCATCTGGCCACCCCCATCTTCGATCTGGGCTGGCTCGGCTGGCTGCTGCTGGCCCTCAGCCTGTGGCTGTTCGCCGGCGCCTGATGGCCCCCCGCTGACGTGACGCCCACCCAGCGGCCGCCCGGGGCCGGCAGGCACCTAGCCTCCCCAGCGATTCCCCCGGCATCGCCCTTTCCCGCGGCCGGTCCCGTTGTCCAGCGCCGACGGAGGCGTGCCCGACGCCCCCATGACCCTTCCCCCCGCCGGTGATCCCGGCCTGGCCGCCTTCGGCTCCAGCCTCACGGCCATCACCCTGGCCGAGCTGGGCGACAAGACCTTCTTCATGGCCCTGATCCTGGCGGCGCGCCATCGCCCCCGCTGGGTGTTCGTGGGGGCCTTCGCCGCCCTCACCCTGGTCACCCTGTTGTCCCTGGGGATGGGGTACGGCCTCAGGGAGTGGCTCCCCCAGGCCATCGTCCCCTGGCTGGCGGCGGCCCTGTTCCTCGGCTTCGGCATCAAGCTGCTGGTGGATGCCGCCGGCCTGCCCGCCGATGCCGCCAAGGAGGAGGCCCAGGAGGCCAGGCAGGCGATCGACGCAGCCGAGAGCGATGGCAGCATCCGTGGCCCGGGGGGCGTGATCTGGGAAGCCTTCGTGCTGGTGTTCCTGGCCGAACTCGGGGATCGCACTCAGTTCGCCACCATCTTTCTGGCGGCGGCGCCGGCCTTCACCTTCGCCGGCCTGCTGGCCGGCACGCTCCTGGGCCATGCCCTGGTGACCTGGCTGGCGGTGGGGGCGGGCCAGTGGATCGGCGGCAGGATCAGCGAGAGGGTGCTTTATCGCCTCAGTGGTGGCCTGTTCCTGGCCTTCGGCCTGCTGTCGCTCTGGCAGGCCATCGGCTGAAGCCCTTCAGCGGGAAGCGGGTTGCTGCAGATCCCAGCGGAACAGCCCCCGCAGGGTGGGCTGCTGGAACGGGCCTTCCTCCATCGTCGGGGTGAAATCCACCCGCTCGTTGACGGGAACCGTCAGGGGGCGCGCCGGCGGGCCAACGGCCGGCAGCGTTTTCGCCCCAGCCGTGGGTGCCGGGCCCCTGGGATCGGCGTAGCGGGTGCGAATGCCGGGACTGCCCAGGATCTCGGCGCCGGAGCGGGCCGGCGGCAGGGGCGGTGGCGGGCCCGGTGGGACCTGGGCCAGGGCCCCCGGCAGGGCGATCAGCCCTGCCACCAGCCAGGTGTGGCTCGCCATGGCCTCCCGTGCGCTGTGCTGGGCCGATGGTAAGGGCGGTGGCTGCGCCCATCCCCTGGCAAGCCGGCTAACGGATTTGAACCGATGGCCTTCGCTTTACAAAAGCGCTGCTCTACCACTGAGCTAAGCCGGCATGGGCCCTTGGCCCGGACCACCCTATCCCTGGGCCAGGGCCCAGAGCAGCAGCTGGGTGCGGCTGCGGCAGCCGGTCTTGGCCAGCAGGTGGGAGACGTGGCACTCCACCGTGCGCGGGCTCAGCACCAGCTGGGCGGCGATATGGCGGTTGCTGTCGCCCTGGCGCAGCAGATCGAGGACCCGTTGCTCCGCTGGGGTGATCGCCACCGGGAACGCTTCGGCCACGGCCTGCCATCGCTGCACTGCCTGCAGGATTCCCGTCGGCGGTCTCCCGGGCGGTGGAGCCTCAGTCGGGATCGGCGGGGGAGGGATCTTCGGTGGGTTCGCTGGCCAGGGGAAAGGCCAGCTCCTGCGGGGCGGCTTCGGCATCGGGCGCCTGGGCCATGCCCACGGCGGCGGCTGCCGCCACCAGGGCCGGCAGGGGACGGGCCCGCTTGATCGGCAGGTTGGCCACCAGGGCGGTGACGCGGTCCTCGGTCTCCAGGCTCACGTCGCCCTCCTCGATGTCGATCTCCACGTAGCGCTGCACCACCTCAAGGATTTCGCGCCGCATCTGCTCGAGCAGTTCGGGATTGAGGTCGCTGCGGTCGTGGGCCAGCACCAGCTGCAGCCGCTCCTTGGCCATGGTGCCGCTGGGTTTCTGGCGCCCCAGCAACCGTTGGATGAAATCGAACAGCGTCATGGTGCTCAGAAGAGACCGGTGGTTTTGCGGATCTTGTTCATCAGCCGGGCGCGCAGGCCCCTGCGGGCCTTGGAGGGATCCTCCAGGGGGATGTCCTCGCCCCGCAGGCGCCGGGCGATGTTCTGGTAGGCCTTCGCGGCGGGGGATCCGTTGCCGTTGAGGGTGAGCGGTTCCCCCCGGTTGGTGGACACGATCACCTGCTCGTCCTCCACCACCAGGCCCACCAGGGGCAGGGCCAGGATGTCGGTGACGTCATCGACGCCCAGCATCTCCTGGCTGGCCATCATCTTGGGCCTCACCCGGTTGAGCACCAGCTGCACCGGTGCCACCCCCCGGCTGTTGAGCAGGCCGATCACCCGGTCGGCATCCCGCACGGCCGACACTTCCGGTGTCGTGATGACGATCGCCTCGCGGGCGGCGGCGGCGGCGTTCTTGAAGCCGTCCTCGATCCCTGCCGGGCAGTCGATCAGAACGAAATCAGCCCGCTCCGCCACCATCGCCACGATCCGCTGCATGTCCTCGGGGGTGAGCCACTCGAGCATCCGGGGATTGCCGGCGGGCAGCAGGGAGAGATTGGGCTCCTGCTTGTGCTTCACCAGGGCCTGCTCCAGCCGGCAGGTTTCGGCCAGCACCTCCTGGGCGGTGTAGACGATCCGGTTCTCCAGGCCGAGCAGCAGATCGAGATTGCGCAGGCCGAAATCGGCATCGAGAACGACGGTGCGCTCCCCCAGCCGGGCCAGGGCGATCCCCAGGTTGGCGGTGAGGGTCGTCTTGCCGACGCCCCCCTTGCCGGAGCAGATGAGGATGATGCGAGGGGAGGCTGACGTCACGGCGTCCACGGGCGTCGCGGCAGGTTAATCCCATTGGGCGGGGCGGCTGGGCCAAGGCCTGGAACTGCCGCTAGAAAGGCCCATCCCCTCCACGCTGCGATGACCACTGCCCCCCACCGGCCCCAGAGGCTGCTGGTGATGCCCGACGACGGTGTGGACGCAGTGGTCGCGCTGATCGAGACCGCCAGCGAGCAGCTGCTGCTCAAGCAGTTCAAGCTGCAGTCGGAGGCGGTGGAGGAGGCCCTGCGGCGGGCCCGGGAGCGGGGGGTGGAGGTGAGGGTCATGCTCAACCCCCACACCTCCGGCGGTGACCGCTGGAACGACGAGGCCTTCGCCCGCCTCCAGGGCTGGGGCATCGACACCGCCTGGACCAGCGAGGCCTTCCCGGTGACCCACGAGAAATCGATGGTGGTCGACCGGCACACCGCCCTGGTGGCCACCTTCAACCTGGCCGACAAGTACTTCACCGAGACCCGCGACTACGGGGTGCTCACCTACAACCCCGCCGTGGTGGCCCAGGTGACCGCCGGTTTCGAGGCCGATTGGCAGCGCGTCTTCTTCCAGCCCGATCTGGGGGTGGGACTGGTGTGGAGCAGCGCCCACAGCCGCGGTCAGATGGCCCGCATCGTCGATGCCGCCACCCGCACCCTCTGGATCCAGCACCCCAAGTTCGTCGATGCGGTGATCCTGGAGCGGATCATCAGCGCCCGGGAGCGGGGGGTGAAGGTGCGGGTGCTGTGCGGCGGCAAGCACGGCATCAGCGACTGGGACATCTACGACACCTTCTCCTCCCTGCGGGTGATGCAGCGCTTCGGCGTCAAGGTGCGCAGGCAGCAGCGGCCCAAGCTGCACGCCAAGCTGATCCTGGTGGATGGGGCCTTCGCCCAGACGGGCTCCATGAACATCGACCGCAGTGCCTTCGATCTGCGCCGCGAACTGGGCATCGAGAGCGATGCCCCCGAGGTGGTGGCGCGGCTGCGCGAGATGTTCGAGACCGACTGGGAGAACGCCGACAAGTACAACGCCCCCGATCCCCTCGACCCCAAGTATCACGAGGAAGGGGAACTGCCTCCGGATCCCCACTTCGTCCATGACTGAGCCCCCCGCCCCGACGGCCGCTCCGCCCGGGCTGGGGCAGCTGTTCACGGGCATGTTGATGGTGGCCCTGTCCGCCTTTGGCGGCGGCCTCTCGGCCTGGAGCCAGCGGATCATCGTCGAGCAGCGCCGCTGGATGAGCAACGAGGAGTTCCTCACCGGACTCACCGTGGCCCGGCTCTTCCCCGGCCCCAACCAGATCAACATGGCCGTCTACGTCGGCACCTTCTTCCGCGGCCTGCCCGGGGCCCTGGCGGCCCTGGCGGGGATGCTGCTGGTGCCCTTCACCCTGCTGATGGCGATCGGGCTGCTCTATTTCCAGTTCCACAGCCTGCCCGCCCTCGACCGGGTGCTGGCGGGGGTGGTGGCGGCGGCGGCGGGGATGGCCCTGTCGATGGGCTTCAAGATCCTTGATGAGTACTGGAAGGATCCGATGGCCCTGCTGCTGGCGGCGGTCACCTTCGTGCTGATGACGTTCTTCCATGTGCGGCTGGTGCCGCTGGTGCTGGTGGCCGGTCCCCTGGCGATGGCCTGGTACTGGCCGCGGCGGTCCCAGCCCGGCCCCCCGGCCGGAGAGCCGCGCTGATGCCGCCCCTGCTGCTGGCGGCCGCCGCCGAGGCGGCCAGCTGCGCCCCCATGCGCCTCAACGATCTCGGCCACCTGCTGCAGGTGATGGGCACCTTTCTTGGCCTGTCGCTGTTCTCCCTGGGGGGCGGCAACACCCTGCTGGCCGAGTACCACCACCTCAGCGTCGTCGAGTACTGCTGGCTGCGGCCCGCCCAGTTCGCCGACATCTACGCCCTGGCCGAGGCGGCCCCCGGCCCCAGCTCCATGATCGTGGGGCTGCTCGGCATGGGGGCCGGCTGGCCCGAGGGGCCCGGCTGGGCCCTGCTGAGCGCCTACGGCGCCGAGATCGCCATCCTGTTGCCCTCCACCCTGCTGATGGTGGTGGCCTGCCTCAGCTGGAACCGGCTGCGGGAGTCCCCCTGGCGGGTGGCCTTCGAGCGGGGCCTCGGCCCGATCACCCTCGGCATCCTGTTCGCCGTGGGGGTCAAGATCCTCCAGACCGCCGACACCAACGCCCCCGGGGTGGTGGTGTCCCTGCTGGTGTGCGTGCTGATGCTGCGCACCCGGATCTCGCCGCTGTGGTTCATGGCGGTGGCCGGCGGGCTCGGGGCTTTCGGCCTGATCAACCGCTGATCTCCGCTCAACCGCTGAAGTCCGGCGCTGCCGGATCGATCCGGATCTCCCCCTCCACCAGCGTGGCCTGCTCGGCCAGCCCCGGCGGCGGCAGACCCTCGGGCCCCCGTGCCACCACATCGGCGATGCGCAGCTGCAGGGGCCGCAGCTGCAGGGCCACGATGCGCGCCTCCCGGTTTCCGCTGACACCGGCATGGGCGACGCCCCGCAGCCGCCCCCATACCAGGACGTTGCCGGCGGCGCTGATCCGGGCGCCGGGGTTCACATCCCCCAGCAGCAGCACCGAACCTTCCCCCTGCAGATGGTCGCCGGCGCGCAGGGTGCCGCGATGCACGAGCAGATCGGGTGCCGCTGCCCCCGGGGCCGCGGCGGATGGCGCCGGCCGCGACGGGCCCGGATCGATGCCGAGGCCGAGGGCGGCAGCGGCCACAAGGGTTTCCGGCCGCTGACTGGCGACCCGCACCAGTTCCAGCCGCACCGAACCCAGCAGCTCCTGCAGCTGGCGCAGATCCGGCAGCCGCAGCAGCCAGCGGCCCGCCTCCAGCACCACGGAGCCCGCCGGTGGCTGGCGACTGCCGAGGGCATAGCGCACCTCCTCGAGGGCACTGGCGGAACCCTCCTCGGCCGGCAGCCGCAGCAGGTGGGGCTGCTGGCCATCGATCGCCTGGATCAGTGCGGCTGCCACGACGATGCCCTGCGGTGCAGCGAACCTAGAGGTCCCGCCGGCCGGCGTCGTCCTGCCGCCGCACCGCCAGGGTCTCCCGCAGCGCATCGCTGACCCGGGCCGGATGGATCAGCCAGGCCATGTCGACGGTCTGGCAGAGGCTGGCCACCAGGGGTGAGCGCTGCTCGAGGGCCTGCAGCCGCTGGCCGTCCCACAGCCGCAGGCCCCCGGAGTAGGGGTGATAGCCCCGGCTCTGGCGCTGCTCCAGGGCGCAGCAGCCGTCCGCCACCAGGCCGGCCCGTTCGCAGAGGCCCCGTGCCACCGCCAGAAGTTCGATCCGGCCGGCCGGGGAGAGGTCGCTGACGTCGGTGGCCTTGGGCAGGCGCCGTTCCAGCAGCCGCCCGCAGGGATCGGCCAGCTCCTCGGGCCCCTCCTCCCGCCAGCGCACCAGGTGGTAGCCGGTGCGGATGTCGTCGTTGGCCAGGTAGCTGTCCAGATCGAGGTGATCCCGGTCCCAGAGCCAGCGGGCCATGGTGGCGTCAGCCCAGACCCGGCCCGGGCCGAGCCTGCGGGCCACGCTTATCACCCGGTTGAGCAGCCAGTTGCAGACGATGTTGAGCCGGTGGTTGTAGACGCTCCGGTACATCAGATGGCGCACCACCAGGTAGTGCTCCACCGCCATCAGGCCGCGGGGGTGGAGGGCCAGATCCCCGTCGGGCGCCAGGGTGAGGCTGGCGAGGATCCGCTCCAGATCCAGCTGGCCGTAGCGGGTGCCGGTGCTGTAGCTGTCGCGCAGCAGGTAGTCGAGTCGGTCGCAGTCCAGCTGGCTGCTCACCAGCGCCTTGATGGCCCGGCTGGGGTGGTGGCCGTGCTCCAGCAGGTCGGCCACCAGGGCGGCCCGGCCCGGGGCGCCGTCATCGAGCCGGTCCCGCAGGGCGGGATGGTCGCGGATCAGCCGCCCCGACCAGGTCTCGTGCCGCAGGCCGAACATCTCCTCGCCGGAGTGGCTGAGGGGCCCGTGGCCCACGTCGTGCAGCAGGGCGGCGGCATAGAGCACGTCCCGGTGCCGGGACAGGGAGGGATCCAGCCGCTCCAGCTGCTGCAGGGCCAGCCGCGCCACCGCCAGCACGCCGAGGGAATGGGTGAAGCGGCTGGATTCCGCCCCATGGAAGGTGAGGAAGGCGGGCCCCAGCTGGCGGATGCGCCGCAGCCGCTGGAAGGGGGCGGTGTCGATCAGGTCGATCACCAGGGCCTCGGCCGGATCCTGGCGATCCAGGCGGATCGCCCCATGGAGCGGATCGTGGTAGGTGCGCTGGCTCATGGGACCGGGGCCGACAGACCGGCGACCAGCAGCCCGGCCGCCTCCTGCAGCCAGGTGTCCCCTTCCCCATCGGGCTCCAGCGGCTCCGGCTGGGGCAGCCTCACGTCCGGTTCGATGCCCTGGTTCTGGATGTCGCGACCGCTGGGGGTGAGGTAGCGGGCCACGGTCACCGCCAGGCCGCTGCCGTCACTCAGGTTGATCAGGGTCTGGATCAGCCCCTTGCCGAAGGTGCGGCTGCCGGCCAGGGGCGAGCGGCCGCTGTCCTGGAGGGCCCCGGCCAGGATCTCGCTGGCGCTGGCCGTGCCGGCGTTCACCAGGGTGAGCATGGGGCCGCCATACAGCTGTCCGGGACCCGCCTGTTGCCGGTCGGCGATGCCGCCGCGGTCCTGGGTCTCCACGATCGGGTCCCCGTCGAGCAGCCCATCAGCCACCGCCAGCCCGGCGGCCACCAGGCCGCCCGAGTTATTGCGCAGATCCAGGATCAGCCCCTCGATCGGCCCGCTGCCACCGGGGGCGCTCAGGGCGGCCAGGGCGGCCCGCACCTGCTGGGGCACCGGCTCGCTGAACTGGGTGATCCGCAGGTATCCGAGGCTGTGGCCCTCGCTGAGCAGGCGGTGACTGCGGACCGGCTGCAGATCCACCTCGCGGCGATCGAGCAGCACCTCGCTCTCCTGTCCCGAGGGGGCGCGCAGGGCCACGAGCACGTCGCTGCCGGCGGGTCCCCGCAGCCGGGCGGCGGTGCCGTCCAGCCCCAGCTCCTCAGCCGATGTGCCATTCACCCGCAGGATCTCCGTGCCGGAGACGATCCCGGCGTCGGCGGCGGGGGAGGCGTCGAGGGGGGCGATCACCACGATCCGCTGGTCCCCCGCCCGCCGGCCCAGCTGGAGCCCCACCCCGGTCACCCGCCCCTGGGTGCTGGAGCGCAGGGTGGCGAACTCCTCCGGGCGCAGCATGCGGGTGTAGGGGTCGTCGATGGGGGCCAGCATCGCCTCGATCGCCGCGTAGGCCTCCAGCGAGCTGCTGATCGGCTGCTCCAGGGTCTTCTGGCGCAGGCGCCGCCACTGCACCGCCTCCAGCTGAGCAGGATCGACGTAGCTCTGGTTCACGAGCCGCCAGGCCTCCACCACCAGCTGCTGGGCATCGTTGAGCGCCAGCGCCGCTGCGGGCATGCCGAGCGGCAGGCACAGGAGCAGACAGAGCCCGGTCCCCACCAGGAGCCGAATGGGCGCCAGCCGGGTGCGCAGCCCTGTTGCAAACCATTGAGCCGGCAGGGAGCGGCGGGCCGGGTCTCTCACGGGGGGGTCAGAACGATCGGTAGACTCTCGCAACCCAAGCCCCACGCTGCATGGCGAACTCGTCCACCGGCGCCAAGTCGTCCCCGATCTATGACTGGTTCGAGGAGCGCCTGGAGATCCAGGCCATTGCCGACGATATCTCCGCCAAGTACGTCCCCCCCCACGTCAATATCTTCTATTGCCTGGGCGGCATCACCCTGGTCTGCTTCCTGATCCAGTTCGCGACCGGGTTCGCGATGACCTTCTACTACAAGCCCACGGTGGTGGAGGCCTACAGCTCGGTCCAGTACCTGATGACCGACGTGAGCTTCGGCTGGCTGATCCGCTCGGTCCATCGCTGGAGCGCCAGCATGATGGTGCTGATGCTGATCCTCCACGTCTTCCGGGTGTACCTCACCGGCGGCTTCAAGCGTCCCCGTGAGCTCACCTGGGTCACCGGCGTCACCATGGCCGTGATCACTGTGTCGTTCGGCGTCACCGGCTACTCCCTCCCCTGGGACCAGGTCGGCTACTGGGCGGTGAAGATCGTCAGCGGCGTCCCCGCCGCCGTGCCCGTGGTGGGCGACTTCATGGTCGAGCTGCTCCGCGGTGGTGAGAGCGTCGGCCAGTCCACCCTGACCCGCTTCTACAGCCTCCACACCTTCGTTCTGCCCTGGCTGCTGGCGGTGTTCATGCTGATCCACTTCCTGATGATCCGTAAGCAGGGCATCTCCGGCCCGCTCTGAACCCCGTTCTTCCCCTTAGCCTTCCCCCACCGGTCACCAGCGCTCCGAGCTCCCACCATGCACATCCTCAAGAAGCCTGACCTCACCGATCCCAAGCTGCGGGCCAAGCTGGCCAAGGGCATGGGGCACAACTACTACGGTGAGCCGGCCTGGCCCAACGATCTCCTCTACATCTTCCCGGTGGTGATCCTCGGGACGATCGCCTGCCTCGTCGGCCTGGCCGTCATGGATCCGGCGATGCTGGGTGATCGGGCCGATCCCTTCGCCACCCCGCTGGAGATCCTCCCCGAGTGGTACCTCTACCCGGTGTTCCAGATCCTCAGGGTCGTCCCCAACAAGCTCCTGGGCATCACCCTGCAGACGATGGTCCCCCTGGGCCTGATGCTGATCCCCTTCATCGAGAGCTTCAACAAGTTCCAGAACCCGTTCCGCCGTCCCGTGGCCATGGGTGCCTTCCTGTTCGGCACCGTGTTCACCATCTACCTGGGCATCGGCGCCTGCCTGCCCATCGACAAGTCCCTCACCCTGGGCCTGTTCTGAGTCATCGGTCGGCTTCCGCCACCACCCTCCATACCCTTCAAGCCGCGAGTGATCGCGGCTTTTTTGTGCCCGTTTTCCGGCAGCCCCTGTGATCGTGGGCCTGGGCCTCGTCTTTGGCGCTCTGTCCGCCAGGTCGTCCTCAGGCCTGGGGGAGTCCACAGGCCCTCGGCACGTCCCTCAGGGACAGCTGGCATCGTCGCTGACCCTGCTCCGGTTGCAGCCTGCCCATCGCAGCAGCGCTCGGATGGAGCCCTTCAGGGCGCCGATGCCGTGCTCCGGTTGCTCAGCCCAGCCAGCCGCTCCAGTCCGTCCTGCCGCTCGGGGAGCAGCTCTGCTGGGGCCACCCTTGTCCCTGGGGCCGTCCCTGGGGCTGCTCCGATGTGGCCCTGGCCCCGGCTGGGCTGGCAAGGCACCGCTGATTTGGGCCCTCCCCCAAAGCTGCCCGCCCCAGGTGATATGATTTTGGACTGTGCCCCAGAGAGCGAGAGCTCGAGCGGGGAGCAGGCTTACGGGATCGAGAGGCGCGAGCCGACGATGTTGTAAGTTTTCTGAGTCGCCGGGAGGCGACGCGCCGCGAGAGCCCCGGAAGGGGTGGAGCGGTCGAACCTGGACAACCAAAAAA
>NZ_JAFKRK010000044.1:0-39268 GCF_019038535.1 Synechococcus sp. CCAP 1479/9
TCGGCTGCGGAGCCGGCCCGCAGCCCGGCCCCCCTGCCGACTCCGCGCCCCGCCGGGGCCGCGGGGGCCGCCACCCCCGCCCCACGGCGGGCCCCCGCACCGGCGCCCTCCCGGTCGGCCACGGCAGCTCCCGCCGAGCCGGCCGCCCCCGTCTGGGACACCTCTCCGCTGGTCCCCCTGGGGGACGATGACGAGATCCCCTTCTGATCAGAGCCGTTCGGCGGCCTGGTCGATCAGCTGACCCAGTTCCCGTTCCAGGGCCGCCAGATCCAGCCGCCACTCGCTCCAGCGGCCGCTGTCCAGCTGGCGCAGCAGCCAGAGCCTGTCCTCCCCCAGCTGGCTGAGCAGCTCGGCGGTGCTGGCGGCCTGTGGCACGCTCCAGGGGGTGTCGATGTCGGCGGATGTCCCCGCGGGGCTGGCGGTGAAGCCGTCTTGCGCACTGGCTTGGGGGCTGGCCATGGGGCGGCGGGGCGGAGCCTGGGGACGCCATCCTGGCCCCCGCTGACGGAGAATGGGGCGATGCAAGCGTTTCTCTCCCCCGGCAGCCTGGTGACCGTGGCCGGTGCCGTTCTCACCGTGATCGGATCGATCGCCTACGCCACCGACAGCCCCAACATCAGCCTGGCCGGTGTCTTCTATGGCGTGCCGATCCTGCTGGGGGGCCTGGCCCTGAAATCCTCCGAGCTGCCCCCCGCCGAACGGCTCACGCCTGCCGCCAAGCTGCGCGACCTGCGCCAGCAGCCCGGCAACGAACCCCTGCGCAAGCTGCTCGCTGACGTCACCCGCTGGCGCTACGGCCAGAAGGCCCACCTGGAGAGTTCCCTGGAAGCCCTCAAGCTCTGGGACGAGGACGCCCCGCCCCAGCTGGTGGCCATCGAGGAGCTGGAGGCCGGCGGTGGCTACGGGCTGCGGCTGACGATCGAGTGCCACGGGGTGGCCTACGAGCGCTGGCAGGATCGGCGGGAACGTCTGGGCCGTTTCTTCGGTCCCGGCCTCACGGCCGACCTCCAGCAGTCCGGCCCCGGGCGCCTGCAGCTGAGCCTGCTGCCGGCCTCCTCCCCTGGCCCGGCCCCCTCCGACCCGTCCCTCGCCGCCCCCGTCCCTTGAGCCCCGATCGGCACATCAGCGCGGAAGACACCCTGCGGGTGTCCGTGCTCAGCGAAGCCCTGCCCTACATCCAGCGCTTCGCCGGCCGGCGGATCGTGATCAAGTACGGCGGGGCGGCCATGGTGCGCGAGGACCTGCGCGATGCCGTCTTCCGCGACCTGGCCCTGCTGGCCTGCGTCGGCGTCCAGCCGGTGGTGGTGCACGGCGGCGGACCGGAGATCAACCAGTGGCTGGAGAAGCTGGCGATCGAGCCCCGCTTCCAGGACGGCCTGCGGGTCACCTGTCCCGACACCATGGACGTGGTGGAGATGGTGCTGGTCGGGCGCGTCAACAAGCAGATCGTCAACGGCCTCAACCGGGTCGGCGGCCGGGCCGTGGGCCTCTCCGGCAGCGATGGCGGCCTGGTGCAGGCCCGCACCATGGGGGACGGGACCCTCGGAGTGGTGGGCGATGTGGCCCGGGTGGATCCCTCGGTGCTCACCCCCCTGCTCGCGGCCGGTTACATCCCGGTGATCTCCAGCGTGGCCCCCAATGCCGATGGCCTGGCCCACAACATCAATGCCGACACGGTGGCCGGTGAGCTGGCCGCGGCCCTGCAGGCCGAGAAGCTGATCCTGCTGACCGACACCCCCGGCATCCTCCGCGACCGCCACGCCCCCGCCAGCTTGATCCGCCAGCTCAGCCTCTCGGAGGCCCGCGGGCTGATCGCCGACGGGGTGGTGGAGGGGGGGATGACCCCCAAGACCGAATGCTGCATCCGGGCCCTGGCCCAGGGGGTGAAGGCGGCCCACATCATTGATGGCCGGGTGGCCCATTCCCTGCTGCTGGAGGTGTTCACCAACGCCGGCATCGGCACCATGGTGGTGGGCAGCCCCGGCCTGCTCGATGGCTGAGGATCCGCTCGCCGAAGCCCGCCGGGCCCTCGATCGCGGTGAGTACGGCCAGGTGCTGCGGCTGCTCGAGCCCCTCCAGGAGGAAAACTCCCCCCTCACGGCCGCCGGCGCCGAACTGCGGCTGCTGATGGCCACCGCCCTGATGGGCCAGGGTCGCACCGACCAGGCGGCCGCCTGCTGCCGCGGCCTGGTGCGCTGCCGTGATGCGACCCTGCGGGCCCAGGCGAAGGCCCTGCTGCTGGTGCTGGAGGCCCCGGAGCTGCGCCGTCCCAGCAACTGGTCGCTGACCCTGCCGGATCTTTCCGGCACCACCCCCCTCGAAGGGGTCGGCGCCGGGGTCAGCCGCCGCTCCCGCCGCCGCCCCGAGCCGCCGCCGCCACCGCCGGTGGGGCCCACCCGGGCGCCGGTCGGGTTCGCCGTCGTCGTGGCGGTGGTGCTGATGCTGCTGGCAGCCCTGCTGGGGGGCTGCATGGAGGTGCGCACCGAGCTGCGCTTCGATGGCCCCGGCAGGCTCCAGGTCAGCCACCAGCTCCGCAGCGACACCGGCACCGGGAGCCCCTGGCAGCGGCGGTTCGTTGCGGCCCTCGAAGGTCACGCCGAGGGGATCCCGGCCCCCGGGCCGTTCCGCCCCTCGGGGGGGAGCGGCGACCGTGTGGTTTCCACCCCCGTGCTGCCCGCCCTCGAGGCCCTCGGAGCCCTGGCGGGCAGCCTGGAGGTGGCGGGTCGGCTCAGCGGCGTCCCCCTGGCGGCGCCGGTGGTGGTCTGGGAGGAACGCAACTGGCTGCTGGGCGTCCGCCAGCACCTGCGGCTGGAGCTCGATCTCCAGGCCCTGGAGGCGATCCCGGGGCTGGATCTGGCGGTCGTGCTCGCCCCGGTGCGGCCGGCGGCGGTCCTGCGGGCGAGCCCCGCCGCCATCGCCGCAGCCCCTGCCGGGGATGGCGGCGGCCGCCGCCTGCTCTGGCCCCTCCAGCCCGGGCAGGTCAACGTCCTGGAACTGCGCTGCTGGCGCTGGAGCGGCCTGGGGCTGGGGGCGGCGGCGGTGGGCCTGGTCCTGCCGCTGGTGCTTGGCCTGCAGGCCATCCGCCAGCGGCTGGGCTTCGGCCTGCCGGAGCTGCCGGCCTGAGCCCTCCGGCCTGATCCCCCGGCCGCGGTCGCCGGGCCGCCGGCTCAGAGTTCCAGCGGGTCGGGATCGATCGTCAGGCTCACCCCTGGGGGCAGGGCCCGGCGCAGATCGGCTTCGGGGGGAAGGGGCAGCGCCGTTTCCCCATCGCTGTCCCCGTCCGGCGTTCCGTGCGCCACTCCATCCGCCGCCCTCAGGCTGCCGTGCAGCAGCAGTTGCCAGCGGCTCCGGCCCGCCACCCGGGCCACGGGGGCGGGGGCCGGGCCGATCACCACCCAGCCGGCCGCCTCCACGGCGGGCCGGATCCGTTCGGCCAGGGCGGCCGCGGCCGTGGCCGTGCCGCTGGCGGTGGGACCGGCCAGCCGCAGCAGGCAGGCCCGACCGAAGGGCACCATGCCCCCCTGGCGCCGCAGCTCCAGTTCCTCGGCCAGGAAAGCGGCGTAGCGGCCGTCCACCAGGTGACGGATCACGGGGTGGTCGGGGCTGTAGGTCTGCACCAGCACCTCGCCGGGGCGTTCGCCCCGACCGGCGCGGCCGGCGAGCTGGAGCAGCAGCTGCAGGCACTGCTCCGCGGCGCGCAGGTCCGGCCGGTGCAGCAGGCCGTCCGCCGCCAGCACCGCCGCCAGCGTCACCCGGGGCAGGTCCATGCCCTTGGCGAGCATCTGGGTCCCCACCAGCACGTCCGCCTCGCCGGCCGCGAAGCGCTCCAGCAGGCGGCGATGGCCATCCCGGCCCCGGGTGGTGTCCCGGTCGAAGCGGATCAGCCGCAGGCCCTCCAGTTCCGTCGCCAGCTGCTCCATCACCCGCTGGGTGCCGGCGCCGAAGGGCTTGAAGGCGGTGGAACCGCAGTGGCCGCAGCGATCCCCCATCTCCTGGCGGTGGTCGCACCAGTGGCAGCGCAGCCACTCCCGCCCCTCCTGGCCGCCGGCCCGGGGGCCGCGGTGGACGGTGAGGGCCACGTCGCAGTGGGGGCAGAGCACCACCTCGCCGCAGCTGCGGCAGCTCAGGAAGGAGCGGTAGCCGCGTCGGGGCACCAGCACCACGGCCTGCTCGCCCCGCTCCTGCAGGGTCTCCAGCCGGGCCATCAGGGGGCGGCTGATCAGGCGCCGGTGGCCGTCCACCAGCTCCTGGCGCATGTCCACCAGCCGCACCGGCGGCAGGGGGCGTCGGCCGATCCGCTCCGGCAGCGGCAGCAGGCGGGTGTCGGCGGGCTGGCCCTGGGGGCGCGGCTGGCAGCGCCACCAGGTTTCCAGGGAGGGGGTGGCGCTGCCGAGCACCAGCCGGGCCCCCGTCTGGCGGGCCCGCAGCCGGGCCACCTCCCGGGCGTGGTAGCAGGGCATCGGGCTCTCCTGCTTGTAGGAGGCATCGTGTTCCTCGTCGAGCACGATCAGGCCCAGCTGGCCCAGCGGCAGGAAGACGGCGGAGCGGGTGCCCACGGCCAGGCAGGGCGCGTGCTGCCGGGCGGCCTCGAGGCAGCGCCGCCAGGCCAGGACCCGCTCCCCGTCGCCCATGCCGCTGTGGTATTCGATCACCGCGGGACCGAAGCGGCGCCGGCAGCGGTCCAGCAGCTGGGGGATGAGGCCGATCTCCGGCGCCAGGATCAGCACGCTGCGCCCCGCCGCCAGCTCCCGGGCCGCGGCCTGCAGGTAGACCTCGGTCTTGCCGGAACCCGTCACCCCCCAGAGCAGCAGGCTCTGGCCCGGCGGCGCATCGGCGATGGCCGCCAGCGCCGCGGCCTGGGCCGGACTGGCGGGCTGGGCGCTTTCCAGGGGGGCCGGCCCAGCGCCCCGTCCGCCGGCCCCCGATGGGACCCGGGCGGCCTCCCTCAGGAGCAGGCCCCGGCGCTCCATGGTTCCGATCAGGGAGCGGCCGAAGCCCGCCTCCTGCACCAGATCGCGCAGCAGCCGCGCTCCCCCATGGCTGGCCAGGTGGTCCAGGAGCGCCTGCTGGCGGGGGGTGACGGTCTCACCGGCCGCGGCCGGGTTGGGCCGCACCGTCCACAGGACTCGCCCCTGGCCGGCGGGGCGGCGGGCCTGCCCCAGCCAGCCCGGCGGCAGGGCGCTCTTGAGGGTGCGGAACAGGCCGGTGTGGCACTGCCGGGCCACGCCTTCCAGCAGGGCCTGCCAGAGCGGATCGATCGCGGCGCTCTCCAGGACCGCGTCCACGGGCAGGACCGCCCGTCCCTCCATGGCGGCGGGACAGGCCGCGGCCGTCGCCACCACCAGGCCCGTGTGGGGCCGCCCCTGCAGACGGACCCGCACCAGATCCCCCACCCCGATGGCCAGGCCTGAGGGGTGGGCATAGGTGAAGGTCCGCCCCTCCCGGCCGGCCTCCAGCCAGACCTCCAGCCAACCTTGAGGAGCTGGTCCGGGTGGGGAGGGTGAGGAGCTGGCTGGCAATCTTGCAAAGATCTCATGCCATTCCTAGGATGACGTGGTTGGGCCGCCCGAAAGGCTGCCGTCGGAACCGCGCAGAGTTCCGTCCACAGGGAAGACCCGCTGAGGATCCAGGGATTCACTCCCTACCCATTCCTCCGGTCTGAGACCACCCGTGACAGCCCTGCACCGGCTCTGGCCGACTTCCACCATCCCAATCACGCTCCTGGAGCGATCCATCCACCATCCATCGGCAGGGGCTCCGTGAGGGGGGTCATCCCATCCCGCGACGTCCTGATGCTCTCCTTGCCCTCCCGGCCGGCTCCGCACCGGCACCGTGGAGGATGGGGGCCTGATTCAGCGACCCGGAGCACCGGAACCGGCTGATGGCATTTCGCTCCTGACCATGTCCGGGCCTTCAGCCCCGCCCGCCTTTCCCTCGCCCGCTTCATTCCCCCCACCCCACTCCCTTTCGCGTCGTTTCCATGAGCCCAGTCGCCGCCAAGGCCAAAGCCGCCGTTCCTGAGATCCTGGCCACCGTCTCCGCCACCGGCGAGGTGCTGCCCATCGACCCCTCGGCGGTGACGGCCCGGAAGACCGCGGCCCGTGCCCGAACGGCCGCCCCCAAGACTGGCGCCGCCAAGCCTGCCGCCAAGGCCAGCTCCCGGACGGCCAAGCCCGCGGCCGCCAAAGCCGCGGCCGAGAAGCCTCCGGCGGTGGTCCTCGACGACGGCCTCGTCGGGGATGAGGATCTGCCCGAGACCGGCGGCGACCTCCGCAAGGACGCCAAGGGCGCCAAGGCCCTCGCCAGCATCAAGGTGGGCCCGAAGGGCGTCTACACCGAGGATTCGATTCGCGTCTATCTCCAGGAGATCGGCCGTATTCGCCTGCTGCGGCCCGATGAGGAGATCGAGCTGGCCCGCAAGATCGCCGATCTGCTCGAGCTGGAGGAGAAGGCGGCCGAGTTCGAAGCCGACAAGGGCCATTTCCCCGACACCAAGGAATGGGCGGCGATCTTCGACATGCCGCTGATCAAGTTCCGCCGTCGGCTAATGCTGGGTCGGCGGGCCAAGGAGAAGATGGTCCAGTCGAACCTGCGGCTGGTTGTCTCGATCGCCAAGAAGTACATGAACAGGGGTCTGTCGTTCCAGGATCTGATCCAGGAAGGCAGCCTCGGCCTGATCCGCGCCGCCGAGAAGTTCGACCACGAGAAGGGCTACAAGTTCTCCACCTACGCCACCTGGTGGATCCGTCAGGCGATCACCCGTGCGATCGCCGATCAGAGCCGCACCATCCGCCTTCCCGTTCACCTCTACGAGACGATCTCCCGGATCAAGAAGACCACCAAGACCCTGTCCCAGGAGTTCGGTCGCAAGCCCACCGAGGAGGAGATCGCCGAGAGCATGGAGATGACGATCGAGAAGCTGCGCTTCATCGCCAAATCCGCCCAGCTGCCGATCTCGCTCGAAACGCCCATCGGTAAGGAGGAAGACTCCAGGCTCGGCGACTTCATTGAGGCCGATATCGAGAATCCGGAGCAGGATGTCGCCAAGAATCTGCTGCGTGAGGATCTCGAAGGTGTGCTGGCCACCCTCAGTCCCCGCGAGCGGGACGTGCTCCGCCTGCGCTACGGTCTCGATGACGGCCGCATGAAGACCCTCGAAGAGATCGGCCAGATCTTCGACGTCACCCGCGAGCGCATCCGGCAGATCGAAGCCAAGGCCCTGCGCAAGCTGCGCCACCCCAACCGCAATGGTGTCCTGAAGGAGTACATCAAGTAACGTCCTTCCACTGCCGGGGAATCCACAGACTGTTTGGCGAGTGCATGGTCGTCTTCTTTGGCAGCTCGCCTGAACTCCGATGACGGAACGGGATCAGTTCCTGCGTCTGACGGTTGTGCTGCCCACCTTCAACGAGTGCTCCAATGTGGAGCCCATCGTGGAGCAACTCCTGCCCCTGAGAGACAGCTTCGATCTCGAATTGCTGTTCGTTGACGATGATTCCAGTGATGGAACATCAGAAAAGGTGCGGATGCTGGCCCACCGCCATGGTTGCGTCCGGCTGATCCGCCGTGTCGGGCGTTTCGGCCTCTCCAGCGCCATCAAGGAGGGGATTCTGGACGCCACCGGCGATGTGGTGGTTGTCATGGACAGCGATGGCCAGCATGAACCCGCCTCGGTGGCCCATGCGGTCTCCGCCTTGCTGGAGAGTGGCGGCGATCTCATGGTCGGCAGCCGCTTCCATCCCGCGGCCTCGATCATGGGCCTGAGCGAGCGGAGGGAGCGGAACTCCACCTGGGCGAATTCCGTGGCCCGGTTCAGCCTGCCCCGCTACCGCCATCTGACCGACTACATGAGCGGTTTCTTCGCCCTGCGCCCCGAGCGTTGCCTCCCCTATGTGAGGCAGGTGGATGTCAATGGTTTCAAGTTTCTCTATGAACTGCTGGCCCTCAGCCACGGCCATCTGGCGGTGGCTGAGGTGCCCCTGAGTTTCCAGCCCCGCAACGCCGGGGAATCGAAGCTCAACCTGGCCGTGATCTGGGATCTGGGTGTCTCGATCCTGCACACCCTGCTGCTGCGCATGGTGCCGCGGCGGGCCGTCAGCTTTGCCCTGGTGGGCGGCACGGGCATCGGCATCCACCTGCTGGTGTTCGCCCTCAGCCAGGACCTTTTCGGCCTCAGCTTCGAGCAGGCCCAGGTGGTGGCCGTGGTCAGCGCCGGCTGCTCCAACTACCTGATCAACAACGTGCTGACCTTCCGCTCCCAGCAGCTCAGCGGCATCGCCCTGGTGTTCGGCCTGATCCGCTTCCTGCTGGTCACCTCCCTGGGCATGGCGGCCAATGTGGGGGTGTCCTCGGCGTTCTATCGGCAGGTCACGCCCCAGCCGCTGCTGGCCTTGCTGGCCGGCATCGCCGTCGACTTCGTCTGGAAGTACGCGGCGTCCTCCCGCTTCGTCTGGAACACGCCTTAGGGCCGACCAGCCCGGGGCCCCGGGACAGGTTGGCGGCCCCTGGCCTTAACTTCCCCTTGATCTCGTCGTCGACCCAGCATGGTGTCTGCTGCCCGGGGGGCCCGGCCGGAGAGTGTCCGCGCCCGTAGCCACAGGCAACTGGTCTGGGTGCTGAGCGGCCTCTGGCTGCTGCTGATCTGCTGGTTGGCCTTCTTCCAGGGCCTGGGCAGCCTCGGCCTGATGGACAAGACCGAGGCCCTGTTCGTGGAGGTGGGCCACCAGATGATGGAGCGGGGTGACTGGGTCACCCCCTGGTGGAACGGCGAACGCTTTTTCGATTACCCCGTCTGGGGCTACTGGATGGTCGGGCTGAGCTTCCGGCTTTTCGGGGTCAGCGAATGGGCCGCGCGGCTGCCGGTGGCCCTCGCCGCCAGTGCCGTGGTGGTGGCGGCCTTCGGCCTGATGCTGGCCTGGTCCCCGGCGGGTGAGGCGGGCCGGCCCAGGCTGCTCAGGGGTGTGGTGGCGGCCGGGGTGATCGCCACGACGCCGGGCTGGATCGGCTGGGGACGCACCTCCACCACCGACATGTTCCTCTCCAGCGCCATCACCCTGGCGCTGTTCGGCTTCCTGCTGGCCCACCGCCACCGGGCCGACCCCTGGCGGGCGCCCCTCGGCCGGGTGGCGATGGCGCTGTTCGCGGGCATCGCCGTGCTGGCCAAGGGCCCGGTGGGTCTGCTGCTGCCGGGTCTGGTGGTGGTGGTCTTCCTGCTGCTCACCGGCCATTGGCGAACCTGGCTGCGCTGGCGCCCCCTGCTGGCCATGGTGGCCCTGTTCCTCAGCGTGAGCGCCCCCTGGTACGGGGCGGCGGCGGCCGCCAACGGCGGCGACTTCATCGGCGGCTTCCTGGGGTTCAGCAACCTGCAGCGCTTCACGACGGTGCTCTACGACCACCCCGGCCCCCCCTGGTTCTACCTGCCCTGGCTGGTGCTGCTGGTGCTGCCCTGGTCGCTGTTCCTGCCCCTGGCGATCGCGGCCCAGGGCTTCTGGCGGCCCTCCCGCTGGCGGACGGCGGCCGCCGGTCCTTCCGGCGACGGCGGCGCCCCGGCGGAACTGGGGCTGTTCCTGCTGCTCTGGCTGGTGCTGGTGGTGGCCTTCTTCTCCGCCGCCGCCACCAAGCTGCCCGGCTACATCCTGCCGGCCCTGCCGGCGGCGAGCCTGCTGGTGGCGCTGCTGTGGCGCCCCCTGCCGGAGGCGACCACCCCAGCGGGGACGGCCCCGGGGCGGACGGGGGTGCGGATCGCCGCCGGCCTCGAGGTGCTGCTGCTGGGCGCCATGGCGGTGGCGGCCGCCCTGGCCCCGGGCTGGGTGGCGGGGGATCCTGCCTATCCGGAGTTCGGCGCCGCCCTGTCGCGCTCAGGGCTGCCCCTGGCGCTCTCGCTGTGTCTGGGGCTGACGGCCCTGGCCCTGCTGGTGCTGCTGCTGAGGCCGGCGGCCACCGACTGGCTGTGGCTGCCGAGCCTGGCTGGGTTCCTCGCGGTGCTCGGCCTGGTGATCGCCCCCCTCGGCCCCCTGCTGGACCGGGAGCGTCAGGTGCCCCTGCGCCAGATGGCCCGCGCCGCCCAGGCCGCCGCCAGGCCCGGTGAGCCGCTGCTGATCGTCGGCACGTTGCGCTACAGCCTGCTGTTCTACGGCGAGCCGGAGGCCGTCTTCGTTTCCGATCGCCACCACATCAACCAGCTCGCCCTGCAGGGTCCTGCCGCCCTCTCCCTGGCGCCGGACAGTCGCTCCGTGCGCCTGGTGGGTGATCGCCGCGATCTCGAGGCCCTGGCCCTGCCACCGCAGGGGATCGAGCGGCTGGCCCGCACCGGGGAGCTGGCCCTCTGGCGGGTGCCCCGACACCATCTGGTGCCGTGATGGGGTTCCATCTGCTGCCCCGGGACAGGATCCTGCTACCCGGCTGTTTGGTTGTCCTGGTGGGGCTGTTCGTGGCCGTGGCCCCGGGCCGGCCCCTGGCCCTGCTGGACGCCGCCGTCCTGGACTGGCTGGGCAACCACTTCCACGGCCTGGTGGGCGGGATCCTGACCCAGGTGTACCGGGCGACCGGCGTCGGCTTCACCGCCGTCCTGGTGGCGATGGCCCTGATCCATCTGCTGCGGCGGCGCTGGTGGAAGGACCTGCGCCTGCTGGTGATGGCCACGGGCGGCATCCTGATCCTGGTGGATCTGGTGTTCAAACCCCTGTTCAGCCGCCAGCGCCCGCCGGGCAGCCTGCTGCCGCTGGACGGTCACAGCTTCCCCAGCGGCCATGCCGCCGGGGCCGTGGCCTTCTACTTCGCCATGGTGGTGATCCTGGGGTCACACCATCCCCACCTGCGGCGCACCCTGGCGTTGGTGGCCTGCGGGCTGGTGGGTCTGGTCTGGCTCAGCACCCTCTACGTGCGGGCCCACTGGCCCACGGATCTGCTGGCGGGCGCCGCGGTCGGGCTGGCCTGGCTGACGGTGTGCCTGGCCTTCTGGCGCGATCCGCCCCCCGCCGACCTCCAGAGTGGGACGGTTCGACCACGGCGATCCCCTTGACCACCGACCTGCCCAGCTCCGGCCTGAACGGTCTGCGGGGCCTGCGCACCGCCCCTTCCCTCGATGGAGGGGCGAGCTCCCTGCTGCTTCGCGAGCTCGCCCCGCTGCTGGGGGCCTGCGAGTGGTTCACGATCGGGATCATGGCCCCCTCGGGTGATGCGGCCCTGGCGGCCCTGCGGCAGCTGGAGGCGGCCCAGGGGTGGTCGAGCCTGCAGCCGGGGGACCCCGGCGAAGGGGAGCCCGGCCCGGTGTTCCTGAAGGGCAACCAGCGCACGGGACTGTTCCATCTGCGCCGCGAGGAGGGCCTCGGCGAGGGGATCCTGATCACGGGCCACGCGGCTTCCGATCCGGACGCCGAGGACACCTGGGGGCCCCTGCCGCTCGATCTGTTCGCCTGATCCCATCAGCTGATCACGTTCCGTCCGCTGGATCGGGGGCGGGACGGACCGATGCCTAGGCTGGGCGGCTGTTGCCTGGCAGCGGTTGCTGCCGCCCGAAGCCTCCGATGACCAGCTCCACCCTGCGCATCGCCTCCCGCCGCAGCCAGCTGGCCATGGTCCAGACCCACTGGGTGCGTGATGAGCTCTCCAGCGCCCACCCCGGCCTGGCGATCACGATCGAGGCGATGGCCACCCAGGGGGACAAGATTCTGGATGTGGCCCTGGCCAAGATCGGCGACAAGGGCCTGTTCACCAAGGAACTGGAGGCCCAGATGCTGGTCGACCGGGCCGACATCGCCGTCCACAGCCTCAAGGACCTGCCCACCAACCTGCCGGAGGGCCTGATCCTGGGCTGCATCACCGAGCGGGAGGATCCGGCCGATGCCCTGGTGGTGCATGAGCGGCACCGGGACCGCACCCTGGCCACCCTGCCCGAGGGCAGCGTGGTGGGCACCAGCTCCCTGCGCCGCCTGGCCCAGCTGCGTCACCACTACCCCCACCTGGTGTTCAAGGACGTGCGGGGCAACGTGATCACCCGGCTGGAGAAGCTCGACGCCGGCGTCTACGACTGCCTGATCCTGGCGGCGGCGGGCCTCACCCGCCTCGGCCTCGGTGAGCGCATCCACGAGCTGATCGATCCCTCGATTTCGCTCCATGCCGTGGGCCAGGGGGCCCTGGGCATCGAATGCCGCGCCGGCGACACGGCCGTGCTCGAGACGATCGCCGTGCTGGAGCACCAGCCCACCGCCCGCCGCTGCCTGGCCGAGCGGGCCTTCCTGCGCAGCCTGGAGGGCGGCTGCCAGGTGCCCATCGGCGTCAACACCCACTTTGAGGCCGACGAGCTCGTGCTCACCGGCATGGTGGCCAGCATCGACGGCCAGCGCCTGCTGCGCGACAGCTGCCGCGGACCTGCCAGCGATCCCGAGGCGATCGGGGTGGCCCTGGCGGGCACCCTCCGGTCCCAGGGGGCCGGAGAGATCCTGGAGGAGATCTTTGCCACCGTCCGCCCCGGAAGCTGAGGCCAGCGGCCCCAGGGCCCCAGGGGCTGAGGCCGACCTGCGCGGCCTCCCCTTCCAGTGGAACCTGCTGGCCTGGGCGGCCCTGGTCGGCACCCTGACCGGCCTGGCGGTGGTGGCGTTCCACGAGCTGCTGGGCTTCATCAACAACTTTCTGTTCGGCCCCTTCGTCGAGGGCCTGCTGGTGATCGGGCGCTCCTCGCCCACCACCCCCGCCGACCTGCCGCCGATTGATCTGCCGCCGCTGGCGCCGGACAGCGGCACCCCCCTGCGGGCCCTGCTCCAGCTCGGTCTGGATGGCATCGGCCTGCTGGCGGCGGCACCGCCCCCGCCCCCCGAACCCCCGCCGATCAGCCTGCCCACCGCGCCGGACTGGCTCGCCCTCTGGCCCGTGGTGGTGGTGCCGACCCTCGGCGGTCTGGCGGTGGGCCTGCTGCGCCATGTCGCCGGCAGCATCGGCCCGGGTCTGTCGAGCCTGATGGCGATCGCCGACGGGCGCCAGGGGGGTGAGCCGCGCCTGCCCCTGCTGCGGCTGGTGGCAGCCTCCCTCAGCCTGGGCAGCGGCGCCTCCCTCGGGCCGGAGGGGCCCAGCGTGGAGGGCGGCGGCAACATCGGCCTCTGGGTGGCCCTGAAGGGTCGTCTCTCCCCCCAGGCCCAGAAGGCCCTGGTGGGGGCCGGGGTGGCGGCGGGCCTGGCGGCCGGATTCAAGGCGCCGATCGCCGGTGTGTTCTTCGCCTTCGAGGGCAGCTACAGCGCCATCCCGGGACGTCCCAGCCTGCGGGCGGTGCTGGTGGCGGCGGTGGCTTCGGCGCTCGTGACCCAACTGTGCCTGGGCGACATGCCGATCCTGCGCCTGCCCGCCTACGAGGTGCGCTCACCGCTGGAGCTGCCCCTGTATCTGGGGCTGGGCCTGCTGGCCAGCCTGATGTCCTGGCTGCTGATCCGGCTGCTGGCCGCCGGCCGCGACGAGCGGGTCCAGGCCGTGGTGCGGCGGCTGCCGCCCGGCCTGCCCACGGCCCTGGGAGGGGCGGCCCTCGGGGGCATGGCCCTGGTGTTCCCCCAGGTGCTCGGGGTCGGCTACGACACGATCGAAGCCCTGCTGGGCCGGGATGGCGGCATCCCCCTGCTCACCCTGGTGGCCCTGATCGGCGTCAAGCTGGTGGCCACCACCGTCAGCAACGCCACCGGCTTCGTGGGCGGCGGCTTCGCCCCCTCCCTGTTCCTGGGGGCGGTGCTGGGGAGCTGTTACGGCCAGGCGCTGGGCAGCGGCGGCCTGAATCTGCCGGTGGCCGAACCCCCCGCCTACGCCATGGTGGGCATGGCGGCGGTGCTGGCGGGCAGCGCCCGGGCTCCGCTCACCGCCCTTCTTCTGCTGTTCGAGCTCACCCGTGACATCCGCATCGTGCTGCCGCTGATGGCGGCGGCCGGCCTCAGCGCCGCCCTGGTGGAGCGTTGGCAGGGCATCCAGGATCCCGGCCTGATGGGCCCCGATCCCCTGGAGGAACGCCGCCGCAGCCAGCTGGCGGCCATCCCGGTGGAGGAGGCTTTCGAGCCGGAGGCCCCCCTGGTGCTGCCGGCCTCCCTGACGGCCTCAGCGGCCCTGGCCCGGCTGATCGACAGCCATGGCCATTGCCTGCTGGTGGAGCGGGCCGGGCTGGCCCTGGGGCTGGTGACGATCGGGGACCTGCAGCGTGGCCTCGGCTCCGAGCTCCATCGCCAGGAACCTCTGCGTCTCGAGGATTGCCTGCGCACCGACCTGGTCTGGTTGCCGACCGGTGTGCATCTGGATCGCCTCGAAGATCAGCTGAGGCCCAATGGCCTGCGGCAGCTGCCGGTCTTCGAGCTGGAGGGGGGATCCGGGGACCATCTCCCCCATGGACTGCCCACCGGAGGACTGGCCGTCGACCGGCTACGGGGGATGGCCAGCCGCGACGGCATGGCCAGGGCCCAGGCGCGACGCTTTCAGGCCGCTTCGGAACGGCCCTCCATCAGGGCCTCGGCGACGGGATCAGCCTGAGAGAGCAGGCCCAGAATCCGCTGCAGGTCCAGTTCGGATAGCTCACCGTCGTTGCCCCACTTCAGCGATGTGCTGTTCAGCTGGTCGGTGGTGGGTTCGTGAGTGGAATCGAACATGGGAGGAAATTCGGCGGTTCTGGAGGGCGCCGCTGTTGATCGAGTTTCAAGACATTAGGTGTTTGCACCCAGACATCAAACCCTTCCCGAACAATCTCCAGAATCTCTTCGGTCGCTCCCTTTTTCGCTGGAATCGCCCTTCGGTGTTCAGGGTTTGACAACCACCGGTGTTCCCACCTCCACCTGGTCGAAGAGGGCGCGCACATGGGGGGTGAGCATCCGGACACAGCCGTTGGTGACGGCGGAGCGGGAGGTGACGGTCCAGGCCCAGGCGCTGGGGGTGCCGTGGATGCCGTACTGGTTGGGGCCGCTCTTCTTGAAGCCGATCCAGCGGTCACCAAGCGGGCCATTGGGGCCCTTGGTGGGGTTGACCTTGCCGCTCGCCGTGCTCTGGTACTGGGGATTGACCACCTTGGTCTCCACGAGGAACCGTCCTTTGGGGGTGGGGGTGCGGGAATCGCCGATGGCCACGGGCCAGCTGCCCAGCACCTTGCCGTTGTCCCGCAGGCTGATGGTGCGCTTGCCGAGCTCCAGCACGATTTCACGGGTGCTGGTCACGGTGGCTTTGGCCGGAGCAGGCGCGGCGGTGGCGGGCGCGGCCACGGCGGGGGCGACCACACCGGGGGACGCCGGGGCCACGCCGGCGGGCACGGCCGGAGCCGCGGTGGTGGGAGCAGCCGTGGCGGCCGGCACCGGCGCATCGGCCGCACCGGCGGCCCCCGCCATGGCGGCCCCCCAGCCGGTGGTCAGGAGCACGGAAAGGACCAGGGAGCGGGACATGGGCGGAGCGGGATCGGAGGGACCGCGGCGGCGGTGCACGGTGGACGTCAGTCGACCAGACGGGGATCGATGACGGAAAGATAGCGATCTTCGCATTCCTTGATGATGCGAACGGCCTCGCCGGTGTCATGGAAGCCGTTGACCTTGCAGGTGCCGGGCTTCTTCAGATCCTTGTAGTGCTCCCAGTAGTACTGGGTTTCCTTGAGCCAGTGCTCACCCAGCTGGGTATAGCTGGTGATGTGATCCATGCGCTTGTCGTCGGCCAGGACAGCGATCACCTTGTCGTCCACCTCGCCACCGTCGTCGAAGCACATGATGCCGATGATGCGGGCCTCCACCAGGCTGCCGGGCACCAGGGGCTCGGTGACGCCGACGATCTCGATGTCGAGGGGATCGCCGTCCTCGTCCCAGGTGCGGGGAATGCAGCCGTAGGCGAAGGGGTAGGCGAGGGAGGAATAGCCCACCCGATCCAGCTTCAGATGGCCGGTTTCGGTGATCAGCTCGTACTTGTTGATCGTGTTCGAGTTGAGCTCCACGATGGCGTTGAGCCGCAGCTCGGCCTCATCGGCGAAGGCCGGCAGCACATGCAGCAGGTTCAGCATGGTGCGGCTGGGGGCGTGGTCGATGTTCGCCATGGTGGGGGTTTTCGGCGGCGGCATCCTAGGCATCGGGCCCCGGAGGCCCTGGTCTGCCCGCCCCTCTCACCCCGCCCCACTCACCCCGCCCCGGTCAGCTGGCCGACCTTGGCGCGCAGGTAGGTGAGGAAGGGCTGGGCGCCCAGGGGCCGGCCCGTGACCCGCTCGACGAGTTCCTCGGCGTTCACGGAACGGCCGTGGGGCCAGATGTTGCCGGCGAGCCAGTGCTTCAGCGCGGCCGTCTCCCCCGCAGCCACCAGCGCCTCGATGGGGCCGATCTCCTGCTCGAGGGCCTCTGAGATCTGGGCGCTGATCAGGTGGCCGAGGGCGTAGGAGGGGAAGTAGCCGAACAGCCCCTCGGCCCAGTGGATGTCCTGGAGGCAGCCCTCGGCGTCCGTGGCGGGCTGCAGCCCCAGCAGCTCCTGCATGCGCCGGTTCCAGGCGGCGGGCAGCTCCTCCACCGGCATCCCCTGCTCCAGCAGGGCCAGCTCCAGCTCGAAGCGCATGACGATGTGGAGGCTGTAGCTCAGCTCATCGGCCTCCACCCGGATCAGGCCCGGCCGCAGGGGGTTGAGGGCCCGCCAGAAACCGAAGGCTCCGCCCCAGGGGTCTGACCCCAGACCCCGTTGGAAGTGGGGATGCCAACGCTCGGCGAAGGCCCGGCTGCGGGCCACGCGGCACTCCCAGAACAGCGACTGGGACTCATGCACCCCCATCGAGGTGGCCTCCCCGAGGGGCCAGGGGAAGTAGTGGTCGTCGCTGCGGGGCAGGCCCTGCTCGTAGAGGGAGTGGCCCCATTCATGGGCGGTGGCCAGGAAGGCCGAGAACGGCTGGCCCCCCACCACCCGGGTGGTGATGCGGAAGTCCTGGGGGCCCACGGTGCAGGAGAAGGGGTGGGCGGATCGGGACCGCTGGCAGCGGGCTGCGTCGTAGCCCCAGCTGTCGAGCAGCTCACTGCAGAGCCGCTCCTGCAGCCCTTCCGTCAGCTCGAAGGGCTCCTGTGGGCCCGCAGGCGGGGCGGCCGCCACCGTCTCCAGCAGCCCCGGCAGTTCCGCCGCCAGGGGGGTGAACAGCTCCATCAGCCGGGCCTTGCTGACGTCGGGCTCGAAGGGCTGGGCCAGGACCTCCCAGGGGCTGCGGGCCACGGGTTCGGCGTCCGCCAGCTGGCCGGCCTGTTCGCGGCGCAGCCGGATCAGCTCCCGCAACGCCGGGGCGAAGGTGGCGAAGGTGCTGGCCGCGCGGGCTTCCTGCCAGACGGCATTGCCGTGGGACTGGGCCCGGGCCAGGGCGGTGACCAGGGCCGGATCCAGACAGCGCTGGCGGTTCAGCTCCAGGCGCAGCAGCTGCAGGTTGCGGCGCCGCTGGGGAGGGGCGGCCCCATCCAGCTCGGCCTCCGCCGCCGCCACCAGATCGGCGTAGGCGTCACTGCTCTGGCGCTCGTGCAGCTGGGCGGCCAGCAGGGCCAGCTGCTCGCCGCGCCAGGGGGCACCGGCGGCGGGCATCACCGTGTTCTGGTCGTAGTAGAGGGTGCTGCTGATCGAGCCCAGCAGGCGGGTGGTGTGCAGGTGCCGCTGGAGCTGGTCGAGGGCCGGAGCCGCTGCAGGCATGGGATCGGTGGAGCCGGTGGCGCCAGCATGGCGCTGGCGGCGCCATGGTGGAGGCGGACCTTCCCGGTGTCGGATCGATGCATCCCCCTTCTCCGGAGCAGGCCCTGGTGCTCGCGGCCATCGAACGGTTCATGGCCGACCCCGACCTCGCCCTGCAGGGCCAGCCACCCGGCGGCGACTCCGGCGATGTCCTCAGCGCCATCCTGCGGGCCCTGACCATGGTGCTGCCGCTAGAGGAGATCGAACTGGCGGTCACGGGCCTGCTCACGGTCCATTGCGATCGGCTCGACGACGACACCCAGCTGGTGCTCGAGGCCCTGCTCACCGCCATTGAGCGGGACGACGACGAGATGGCCCTCGACACCCTGCTGGCCAGCGAGGCCAGCCTGCTGGAGGCCAATGCCCTCGACGGCAACTATCTGCTGGTCTGGGATCCGGCCGAGGCTCCGCCGCTGCGGGAGATGGAGATCCTCGATGTGCTGGAGCGCTACCCCTGCCGTGGCGAGGCGGCCCGCTGGAACTGCGACGACTTCGTGGCCCTGCTGGAGGGAAAGATCCTTCAGTGGCGCAAGACCATGGTGGCCCTGGAGATCCTCCAGGAGCAGCCCGGCACCCGCCCCGCGGCCAGCACGATGGTGCTGCTGGTGCCGGAGGACCCAGCGGCTCCGCTCGAGCAGCTGGAAGTGGGGGTCACCCTCAGCCCGCCGTCGCCGGGTTCCAGTGCAGCCGCATCGGCACGCAACCTTCCAGACTGACCTTCACAGGGCAGCGCTCGCCGGCGCGGATCAGCAGGTCCCGCTGGCCGTCATCGAGGCCGGCCGGAAGATCGATCCAGGCCTCCAGCAGGGCGATGCGGCGTTCGCCGCTCTGGCTCATGCCCTTCTCCACCCGCACCCGGGCGCCCTCCAGGGGGATCCCCTCCCGTTCGGCCACGATGCCCATCACCGTCAGCAGGCAGGTGGCCAGGGCCGTCGCCACCAGGTCGGTGGGTGAGAACGCCTCCCCCTTGCCCTGGTTGTCCACGGGGGCATCGGTGATCAGCCGCGACCCCGACGGGGCGTGCTCCGCCGCGCAGCGCAGGGCTCCCTCGTAGCGGCAGGTCATCGTGGTCATGGCGGGCGCTGGACGGTGAACGTCCCTCCAGGCTGGCAGGGGCCGCCGCCCTAGATTCGCCGCCGCGATGTCCGCAGCCTTGGCCCTGATCCTGCTGGTGGCCCCCCACCCGGCCGGGGCCCTCCCCGAGACGATCCGCCTGGCGGTCACGCCGGTGTTTCTGCTGGCCGGCATCAGCGGTCTGCTCGGGGTGATCACCACCCGGCTGGCCCGGATCGTCGATCGGGCCCGGCTGCTCAAGGAGCGGAGCGGGGCCGCCACCATGGCCCAGGAGCGGGAGCTGCAGGAGGAGCTGATGCTCCACCGCCGGCGGATGTTGATGGCCTCGAGGGCCTTCGCCTGCGCCACCACCAGCTTCCTGCTGGTGGCCACCGTGGTGGTGGTGCTGTTCGTGAGCACCCTGGCCACGATGGACGTGACGCCCCTGGTTGCCGTGCTGTTCGTGGTGGCGATGGGCTCGCTGATGACGGCGGTGGTGCTGCTGCTGCGCGAGGTGCAGCTGGGCAGCCTGGCCCTGCGACGGTTCTAGGCCGCCGTCAGGCCGATCTCCTCCAGCAGTTGCCGTTGCTGGCGCGCCCCGACGAAACGGTGGGCGGCCATGGCACCGCTCACCGCCACCGGCGGCACGCCGATGCCCGGGAAGACACCGGCCCCGCAGAGCACCAGCCCCTCGACCGGGGTGGACCCGCCGGGGAAGGGACCGGCGTTGGCGGGCCAGGCGGGGCCGTAGCTGCCCTGGTGCATCCGCAGGTAGTGCCGGTGGGTGAGGGGGGTGCCCTGCAGTTCCAGCACCACCCGCTCCCGCCAGTCGGGCAGCACCCGCTCGAGCGCCTCCCCGAAGACGGCGCAGCGTTCCCGCTTGAGGGCCTCGTAGGCGGCGCTGCCCCGCTCCAGCCCCTGCCACAGCTCCCAGGGTTCGTTGGCCGGGGTGTAGCCGTGCAGCACCTGGTGGCCCGGTGGCGCGCAGGACGGATCGAGCCGGGAGGGCATCGAGAGCACCACCATGTTGCGTTCGGCCCCGATACCGCGCCCCCAGTCACCCACCCAGACGTGGTGGATCGGCAGGTGATCGAGGTCGTCCCCCCGCAGGGCCAGGTGCCAGTGCAGGAAGCCGGCGCAGGCCGGGGTGGCCGCCTGCCGCTGCCGCCAGCGGGACGGCACCGCCGTCTCCGGCAGCAGGGCAAGCAGGTCCCAGGGGCTGGTGTTGGCGATCACCCCGCGGCCGGCCTCGAGGCGCTCCCCGTTCGCGAGGCGGACGCCCACCGCCCGGCCCTGCTCCACCAGGATCTCTGCCACCGCCGCGCCCGTGCGCAGCCGGCCGCCATGGCGCTCCATCCCCCGCACCAGCGCCGCCGCCACGGCCGCGCTGCCGCCGATGGGGTAGTCGAGGCAGGCCTCGGGCTCGAACCATTCGCCGAACAGGGTCGCCATGGCGGCGGCACTGGTCTGGTCCATGGGCAAACCGGAGATCAGGAAGCAGAGCAGGTCGACCCAGTGGAGCAGGAATGGATCGCTCAGGTGCCGGCGGGCGATCGGCCCGAAGGCGCCCCCCAGGGCCGCCAGCCGGCCGGCCTGGCCCAGCAGGCGCAGGGCGTTGCCGCCGCCGAGGGTGGTGGCCAGACCGGCCCCGGGCCGCAGGGCCAGCAGCGGCAGGGCGCGGGCCGCCTCGCAGCTGGGCCTCAGGGCCGTGAGGAAGCGGTCCCATTCGGCCGCCACCGCCGGGCCACGCAGATCCCTCACCAAAGCCAGGAAGGGGGCCTGGCCCACCCCCACCCGCAGGGACCCCTCGGGCAGCAGCAGCCCCCAGTCGCGGTAGCTGGCCACGGGCAGGGTTTCCCCTACCGCCCGCAGCACCTGGGCCAGGGGGTTGGTGCTGGGCCACCGGCCCAGGCCGCTCCAGAGCGACGGGCCGGATTCGAAGTGAAAGGGACCGCGCCGGAATCCGTGGGCCGCGCCGCCGGGGCTGGTGTGGGCCTCCAGCACCAGCACCTCCAGCCCGTGGCGGGCGGCGATGGCGCCGGCGCACAGGCCGCCCAGGCCACTGCCCACCACGATCAGGTCGCTCACCTTGGGCGCAGCAGATCCGCTGCAGATCCTATTCAGATTCCCTTCGCATGGAAGGCAAACGGAATGCCCCCTTGCTGACTAGGATCGTTCGATATAGCAAAGGTTTTGCATTGTCGCAGGGCTTCCCTTCCGCCACCCTGTCCGATAGCACGCCGCCCGTTCCCCCTGATGCGGACGCGGGCTCCACGCCATCGATGCGTCAGCCCAAGCGGGGCGATTTCGAGCTAAAATCCTTCATGGACAGCTCCAATCTGCGGGGCTCCTGGCAGATCGCCAACACCGTCATCCCCTACGCGGCCCTGTGGTGGGTGGCCGACTGGAGCCTCCAGCACGCTCCCCTGCTGCTGCTCCCCACCATGGTCGTCATGGTGCTGCTGCTGGCTCGCTGCTTCTCGCTGATGCACGACTGCGGCCACGACTCCCTGTTCCGCAGCCGGCGGGCCAACCAGGTGTTCGGCTTCCTGCTCGGCGTGATCAGTGCCATTCCCCAGTACCCCTGGTCCCGCGGCCACGCCTACCACCACCGCCACAACGGCGACTGGGAGAAGTACCAGGGACCGTCGGCCCTGGTCACCACGGGTGCCTTTGCCGCCCTCAACCCCGGCCAGCAGCGGTTCTACGGCGTGCTGCGCCATCCGGCGATGCTGTTCCCCGGAGGCTTTTTCTACCTGGTGATCAAGCCCCGGGTGGCCCTGATCCTGGGGCTGGCTGGCTTCTTCCCCCATCTTCTGGCCTGCCTGCGCAGCCCGCAGCCGATGGGCCTGGGCCAGATCCTTTCCAGCTATCGCTCCAGGCACTGGTACACCCAGGGGGAATTCCGCCATCTGCTGGCCAACAACATCGCCGTGATCGGCTCCTGGTGGTTGATGGCCCACTGGCTGGGCGCCGGCGTGTTCTGGTCGATCTACGCCCCGGTGATGGCCTGCGCGGCGGCGATCTTCATCTGCATTTTCTTCGTCCAGCACAACTTCCCCGGCTCCTACGCCCACGCCACCGCCGGTTGGAGCGAGATGACCGGGGTGCTGGAAGGCACCAGCGATCTGGAGCTGCCGCCGGTGTTCAACTGGTTCTCGGCCGACATCGGCTGCCACGCCATCCATCACCTGTCGTCCAAGATCCCCAACTACCGGCTGCGGGCCTGCCACGAGCGCAATGCCCACCTGCTCCAGGGGGTGCGGCGGCTGTCGCTGGCCGACATCCCGGGGTGCTTCAGCTACATCCTCTGGGACCCCCAGGCCTGCCGCCTGACCACGATCGAGGCGCTGCGTTCCGCCGCTCCGGTCCCGGTCGCCAGCTGAACGACGCCAGGAGGACCCGATGCTGCGCCAGAGCCTGAGCCAGTTGGAGGTGTCCACCCATGGGGAGGGCTTCGATGACATCACCGGGGGCCTCAACCGGTTGATCGCCGCCAGCGGCCTGGTGCTCGGCACCGCCACCATCGCCAGCCTGCACACCTCCTGCTCCCTGACGATCAACGAGAACGCTGACCCCAGGGTGCTGGTGGATCTGGCGGCCTTTCTGCGGGCCCTGGTGCCTCCGGAAGGGGTGCGGCCCCTGAGCGGCCAGGGGGAGCGGCGCCCCTGGGTGCACGACGACGAAGGCCCCGATGACATGCCCGCCCACATCCGCACCGCCCTGACCTGCACCAGCCTGGTGCTCCCCTTTCAGTCGGGCCGCCTGCTGCTCGGCACCTGGCAGGCGGTGTACCTGTGGGAACACCGGGCCCGACCCCACCGCCGCCGCCTCAGCCTGCATCTGCTCGGCGAATGACCCCCTGCTTTCCTCTCCCATGGCCGCCCAGCCCCTGACCCCCGCCCAGATCGCCGCCCTGGCCGCCGATCTGCCGCAATGGACGCTGCGGGAGGGCAAGCTCCATCGGGAACTGCGCTTCGCCGATTTTTCCGCGGCCTTCGGCTTCATGGCCCGGGTGGCCCTGGCGGCCGAGGCGATGGGCCACCATCCGGAATGGTGCAACGTCTGGAACCGGGTGACGATCAACCTCACCACCCATGACACCGGCGGTCTGTCGAACCTGGATGTGGAACTGGCCCGCCGCATCGATGCCCTGGTGGGCTGAGGCTGGCCTGCTGGGCCGGCCCGGGCGGCGTGTCTAGCTTCCCTGGGTGCCCCCCCTGCCTTGCAGCGCCCCATGGGATTTTGCTACCTCGATCGGATCGCCACCGAGGAGAACATCCACGCGTTCCTCGAATTGGCCGATCTGGCCGCTGGAGCCGGTGCCTCGGCCAACAACGTCTTCCTGCTCTCCCATCGGCTGCGCCAGTCCCGTCCGATGCAGGTCTGCCGGGCGTTGCTGGGGCGGGACCCGGCCGCCGCGGCCCTGATCGAGCAGAGGCAGCTCAGTGGCCCGTATGACGCGGCTGCCCTGCGGGCGCTGCCGAAGGGAACCCTGGGCCACACCTACGCCACGGTGCTGGAGACGATGGGGTACGACATCAACTTCTTCCCCAAACCCGAGTTCTACGCCAACCTCGAAACCGACGCCGATTACATCAACTACCGGGTCTACGCCACCCACGACATTCACCACATCGTGAGTGGTTTCAGCCTCGACAATTTCGGTGAGCTCGGTGTGATCAGCATGAGCGTGGCCCAGTTCGCCCATCCCGGCCTGGCCTTCACCGATCTGATGGCCCTGCTGCTCAACTGGTTCCGCAACGACACGCCCATCGACGAACTGGAAACCCCAGCCGAGCAGGCCCGCACCGCCGGTTACGCCTTCGGCATGATCAGCAAGGGTCTGCACATCGGCGCCGAGGCCCAGCCGCTGTTCCCGGTGATCTGGGAGGAGCGGATGGGCCAGGACCTGGAGGAGCTGCGGGCCGAACTGGGCATCGCGGCGGTGACGGAGGGGACCTTCAGCTGGTACGCCAACCCCTCCCTGGTGGCGGCACTGGCCGCCTGATCCCTCAGACGAGGGCGGGCAGCCGGGAGGACTCGGCCGGGCGGAAGCGCAGCCGCTCGTGTTCCACGTCCACCACGATGGTGGAGCCGCTCAGGTAGGTGCCGGCCAGGATCGCCTTGGCGATCGGCGTCTCCAGTTCGCGCTGGATGGCCCGCTTGAGGGGCCGGGCGCCGTACACCGGGTCGTAGCCCACGGCGGCCAGCCAGTCGAGGGCGGCACTGTCGAGCTCCAGGCCCAGCTTCCGCTCCTCGAGCCGCCGGGCCAGCCGCTGCACCTGCAGTTCCACGATCTGGCGCAGTTCCTCGGCCTTGAGGCTGTGGAAGATGATCGATTCATCCAGCCGGTTGAGGAACTCGGGGCGGAAGTGGCCCCGCAGGGCTTCGTTGACCCGCTTCTCCATCTCGCCGTGGCGGGCGGGGTCGCCGGCCAGATCGAGGATCGAGGCGCTGCCGATGTTGCTGGTGAGGATCAGCACCGTGTTGGTGAAGTCCACCGTGCGGCCCTGGCCATCGGTGACGCGGCCGTCATCGAGGATCTGCAGCATCACGTTGAACACATCGGGGTGGGCCTTCTCCACCTCGTCGAAGAGGATCACGGCGTAGGGACGGCGCCGCACCGCTTCGGTGAGCTGGCCGCCCTCCTCGTAACCCACGTAGCCGGGAGGGGCTCCGATCAGCCGGGACACGGCGTGCTTCTCCATGTATTCGCTCATGTCGATGCGCACCATCGCCTCCTCGCTGTCGAAGAGCTGGGACGCCAGCGCCTTGGAGAGCTCGGTCTTGCCCACGCCGGTGGGGCCGAGGAACAGGAAGCTGGCGATCGGACGGTTGGGGTCGGACAGGCCCGCCCGCGACCGCTGGATGGCGTCGGCCACCGCCGTCACGGCCTGCTCCTGGCCGATCACCCGGGTGTGCAGTTCGTCCTCGAGATGGAGCAGTTTCTCCATCTCCGACTGCACCAGCTTGCTGACCGGAATCCCGGTCCACTTGGCGATCACCTCGGCGATGTCGTCCTCGGTGACCTCCTCGCGCAACAGGTTCTTGTCGCCGGCATGGGCGCTCAGCTCGGCTTCCTTGGCGGCCAGCTTCTTGTTGAGCTCCGCCAGGGTGCCGTACTCCAGTTCGGCGGCCTTGTTGAGGTCGTAGTTGCGCTTGGCCTGCTCCACCTGCAGCTGCACCTGCTCGATCTCCTCCTTGATGGCGGAGAGTTCGTCGATCGAGCCCTTCTCCTTCTGCCACTGGGCGTTGAGGCTGCTCTGCTGCTCGCCCAGGTCGGCCAGCTCCTTCTCGAGCTTCTCGAGCCGGTCGCGGCTGGCGGGGTCCGATTCCCGCCCCAGCGAGAGCTTCTCCATCTCCAGCTGCAGGATGCGGCGATCGAGCTCGTCGATCTCCTCCGGCTTGGAGGTGATCTCCATCTTCAGGCGGGCCGCCGATTCGTCCATCAGGTCGATGGCCTTGTCGGGCAGGAAGCGATCGGCGATGTAGCGGCTGCTCAGCACGGCCGCCGCCACCAGGGCGTTGTCGGCGATGCGCACGCCGTGGTGCACCTCGTAGCGCTCCTTGAGGCCCCGCAGGATCGAGATCGTGTCCTCCACCGTGGGCTGGTCGACGAACACCTGCTGGAAGCGGCGCTCCAGGGCCGGGTCCTTCTCGATGTGCTGGCGATGCTCATCGAGGGTGGTGGCGCCGATGCAGCGCAGTTCGCCCCTGGCCAGCATCGGTTTGAGCAGGTTGCTGGCGTCCATGGCCCCGCCGGTGGCGCCGGCCCCCACGACGGTGTGGATCTCGTCGATGAACAGGACGATCTGGCCTTCGCTGGAGGTGACCTCCTTGAGCACGGCCTTGAGGCGTTCCTCGAACTCGCCGCGGTACTTGGCGCCGGCGATCAGGGCGCCCATGTCGAGGGCGATCAGCTGGCGGTTCTGCAGGGCCGTGGGCACGTCACCGTTGACGATCCGCTGGGCCAGTCCCTCGACGATCGCCGTCTTGCCGACGCCGGGTTCGCCGATCAGCACCGGGTTGTTCTTGGTGCGGCGCGAGAGGATCTGCACGGTGCGGCGAATCTCCTCGTCGCGGCCGATCACCGGATCAAGCTTGCCTTCCCGGGCGGCGGCGGTGAGGTCACGGCCGTACTTTTCGAGGGATTCATAGGTGCCCTCAGGGTTCTGGTCGGTCACGCGTTGGCTGCCCCGCACGGCCATCACAGCCTCGCGCAGCTTGCGCTCGTCGGCGCCCGACTGGGACAGCAGCTGGCGGCCGCAGCGGTCATCGCCGGCCAGGGCCAGCACCAGGTGCTCCACGGCGATGTAGCTGTCCTGGAATTCCTGCTTGAGGGCGTCGGCCCGGTCCAGCACCGCGTTGAGCCCCTTGCCCAGGTAGACGTTGTCGGGGGTGGTGGCCAGGCTGGGCTGGGCGGCGAGGAAGGCCTCCAGCTTCTGGCTCAGCGCCCCCAGATCCACACCGGCCTTCTCCAGGATCCGGCTGGCCAGGTCCTGCTGGGCCAGCAGGGCGGCGAACAGGTGCTCGCTGTCCATCTGCTGCTGGCGCCGCTGCTGGGCCAGTTGCTGGGAGGCCACCACGGCCCCCCAGGCCTTTTCGGTGAACAGTTCGGCGGTGGGATGCATGGATGGGTTCTCCCTGCGGACGGTGGCTGGAGCCAACGTATGAATGCCGCCGGGATCGGCCGAGTGGGAGGACCGAACCTCGGCGTTCGGCCCTCCTCCCCGGGGGTGGGCAGGCCGTACCGGCGGGGGTGGCCAACCGCCCGGCGGGGAGCCCAGGGGCTAGGGGCCCACGAACGCGGGCATGGGCACCTGGTAGCCGTGCTGCTTGCCGCAGAGCTGGCTGGGGCAGCCGTCCGGGCCGTAGAGCGCATCGGCCGCCGACAGGCAGCCCATGCCGTTCTTCTGGGGCACCTGGGACGGATGGATCCGCAGCGGCTGGAGCACCGCCTCGCTTCTGGGCACCAGCAGCCGGCAGGGGGGAGGCGACAGCCCGGGCCTGGCCTCGATGGCCAGCGGCTGGTTGGGGGTCTGTCCCTGGGCCAGGGCGGGCGCCGCCGCGGCGGCCATCACGGCCAGGGGGATCCCTGCCGACAGCAGGCCCCCCAGCAGGCCCGGCCGCAGCCCGGCAGAAGTGGGGATCGCCATGATGGGAGCTCGGCTGCGCCCCATTCTCGCCTCTGCAGCCAACCCGTCTCCGATGCCCTCTCCCTCCGACGACCAGACCCTGGTGGCCGACCTGGCCCAAGCGTCCCTCACGCTGGGCGGGGCGGCGGAGCCGGAGCGGGACTGCTGGCGGGTGGTGCACCGCCATGTCCACGGGATGCTGCCGAGCGAGTACGACATCCGTGAGGTGCCCGAGGAGCTCTACCTGGCGGTGCTGGCCGCCCGTCGTGCCCTCAGCTGAGCTATGAAAAAGCCCCGGCACTGCCGGGGCTATGGGCGGCTGGAGTCGCCGTCTAGGGATCGGAGGGTGGGGAGGGACCAGGCCCAGCCAGGGATCAGGCCCAGCCCTTGGAGGCCATGTCCTCGACGTAGGCCGCCACGTCAGCGATGTCACCCTCGCTGAGCTTGCCGCCGAAGGCGGGCATGGCGTTCTTGCCGTTGGTCACCTGGTAGGCGATGGCGGCCTCGTGGCCGGCGTCGTAGTTGGCCAGGTAGGAAGCCAGGGCATCGGCCTTGAGGGTGCGCTCGGCGTTGACCACGTTGCCGCCGCCCATGTGGCAGGCGGCGCAGTTGGCGGAGAAGATCTGGCCGCCGTGGGCCGCATCGGCAGCGAAGCTCGGGGCGGCACCCAGCACCAGCGCCAGGCAGAGAGCGAAGAGGGAAAGAAGACGACGCATGGGAGGGTGCAACGGAAGGTGCCTGAAAGCACTTGCAACGGGCACAAATTAGGCAATGGCCGCCCCCCGATGGGGGCCTCTGACACATTCGCAACAATTCACCGGCCCCGGTGGGGCACCCCCGCCGTCTCCAGCACCGCCTCGAGGGTCGGGGCGAGGCTCACCAGGCCGAAGCGCTCGGGCGGACTGACGGGCTGGTGCACGAAGTGGCGCTGCCGAATCGAGAAACGATCCCAGGCATTCACCTCGATGCGCAGCAGCTTGATCAGCCCCTCGATCAGCCAGCCGCGCAGATCGATCCCCACCGGGGGCACCCACACCCGCCGCCAGCGGCACAGGGAGGCCACGGCCCCGTTGATGGTGATCGGCGCCTGGCCCAGCACCAGCCGCCGCACCGGACCCTGGTCGGGCTCGGGATTGGGGCCGTGGGGGGTGGTGGCCAGGTGGGCGCAGACGGTGGCGATGTCGGCGGCGTGGATGAAGTGGAAGCTGGCGTCCGTGCGCAGCCAGCGGGCCAGCCACAGCCAGCCGAAGGCCTCCTTCAGCCCGGCCGTGAGGTAGCTGGTGGGGTGGGGATCGGCGCCGGCCACCGCGCCACCGAACACCAGGGTGGGGAACACGGCCACGATCCTCGGAGCCAGGGGATGGCCCTCCAGGTCCTGCAGGCAGGTGGCCTTGGTCTGGATGTACTCGGTGCCGTAGGCCATCGCTTCGGGGAGCAACTGCAGCCGGCGGTCGAGGATGCTCGCGGTGGAGAAGTAGATCACCTGCTGCAGGCGATCCGGGTCGGTGAGCCGCAGCAGTTCCTTCACGGCCACCACGTTCACCGCCTGGGCCCGCTCGGGATCACCCCACGCCGTGGCGGTGTGGATGATCCGGTCGGCTCTGGCGATGGCGGCGGCGTGGGGACCCAGCTCCCGCAGGTCGCCCACCAGCAGGGTGACGCGCGGGTGGTCGGCGGGGACGGCACTGAGCTTGGCGGGATCCCGCAGCAGCAGCAGCAGGTGGGCGTCGCTGTTGGCCAGCAGGTTTTCAGCGATGTACTGGCCGACGCAGCCGCTGGCGCCGGTGATCAGGATCCGCTGGGGCCCGGAGGTGGGGGCGCTCAAACAGCGGCCCCCAGCAGCTCGTTGACGGCCTTGCCGGTCTCGAAGAAGACACGGGCGTTGTCCTCAGGGGTGCCGGGCAGGATGCCGTGGCCCAGGTTGAGGATGTGGCGACGGCCGCGGGCCTTGCGCACCGTGTCGAGGATCCGCTCGCGGATCGCCTCGGGGGTGCCGAACAGCAGGCCGGGGTCCACGTTGCCCTGCACGCCCAGGTGCTGGGGCAGGCGGGCGCAGCCATCGGCCATGTCCACGGTCCAGTCGAGGGAGATGAAGTCCACCCCGGTGGCGGCCATGCGCTCCAGCACGCCGGCGCTGCCGGAGATGTAGAGGATCAGGGGGGTGTCGGGGTGGGTGGCCTTCACCTGGTCGATCACCCGCTTCTGGTAGGGGGCGGCGAACACGTCGTAGTCGATCGGGCTCAGCTGCCCCGCCCAGGAGTCGAACAGCTGCACCACCTGGGCGCCGCTGTCGATCTGGTAGCGCACGTAGGTGGCGATCGAATCGGCCAGGTGACACAGCAGCTGGTGCAGCAGGGCGGGCTCCTGGAAGGCCATCGCCTTGATCACCGAATAGGTCTTGGAGCTCTTGCCCTCCACCGCGTAGGCGGCCAGGGTCCAGGGGGCGCCGACGAAGCCGAGCACCGCCGCGGCGTTGCCCACGTCGGCCCGCAGCCGGCCCAGCACCTCACCCACGAAGGGCAGCGCCTCGGCCGGATCCAGGGGACGCAGCGCATCCACCTGGGCCTGGCTGCGGATGGCGGGCTCGATGATCGGCCCCCGGCTCTCGATGATGTCGAAGTCGATGCCCATGCCCGGCAGGGGCGTGAGGATGTCGGAGAAGAGGATCACGCCGTCGGGACGGAAGGCGTGGAAGGGCTGCATCGAGATCTCGTAGGAGAGATCGGGGTTCTCCGAGCGCTCACGGAAGCCGGGGTGGCGGTCGCGCAGGTCGCGGTACACCTTCATGTAGCGGCCCGCCTGGCGCATCATCCAGACCGGCGGCCGCTCCACCTGCTCACCTCGGGCGGCGCGCAGCAGCAGGGGGGCGGATTCGGTCATGGGGCCGGTCGGAAGGTCAACGGCGAAACCTAACCGAGCACCCCCGGCCTCCGGCCACTCCTGTCACCAGTCGTGGCATGGGCGCCACCGGGGCGCTCAGCCCTCGCCGATGGCCGGCCGCTGCAGGCTGCGGGACTCGTCGAGACGGAACACCACCACGCTCAGGGGCGGCAGGCAGAGCTCCAGGGAGTTCTCGTAGTCGTGGATGGCCCAGGCGTCGGTGAAGCGGCCGCCCAGGTTGCCGAGGTTGCTGCCGCCGTAGCGGCTGCTGTCGGTGTTGAAGACCTCGGCGTAGAAGCCCTCCAGGGGGACCCCCACCCGGTAGTGGGAATGGCTCTGGGGGGTGAAGTTGGCCACCACCACCACCCAGCGGCCGCTGCCGCTGTCGCGGCGCATGAAGCTGATCACCGAATGGCGGTTGTCGTTGCAGTCGATCCACTGGAAGCCGTACTGGTCGAAGTCGTCGCCCCAGAGGGCCGGCTCCGACTTGTAGAAGACGTTGAGGTCGTCCACCAGGTTGAGCAGCCCCTTGTGGGCCTCGTACTGGAGCAGCTCCCACTGCAGATCGCCCCAGACGTTCCATTCGGCCCGCTGGCCGAATTCCATCCCCATGAAGATCGTCTTCTTGCCGGGGTGGGTCCACATGTAGGCCAGCAGGGCACGCACGTTGGCGAACTTCTGCCAGTCGTCGCCCGGCATCTTGTGGAGCAGGTTGCTCTTGCCGTGCACCACTTCATCGTGGCTCAGGGCCAGCATGAAGTTCTCGGTGAAGGCGTACCAGATCGAGAAGGTGACGTGGTTCTGGTGGAACTGGCGGAACCAGGGATCCAGCTCGAAGTAATCGAGCATGTCGTGCATCCAGCCCATGTTCCACTTGAGGTTGAACCCCAGGCCGCCCATGTCGGTGGGCTGGGTCACCATCGGCCAGGTGGTGGATTCCTCGGCGATCGAGAGGGCGCCGGGGAAGTGCTGGAACAGCACGTGGTTGGCCTGCTGCAGGAAGCGGACCGCCTCCAGGTTCTCCCGCCCGCCTTGCTCGTTGGGCAGCCATTGCCCGTCCGGACGCAGGTAGTCGCGGTAGAGCATCGAGGCCACGGCATCGACGCGGATGCCGTCGATGTGGAACTCCTCGAACCAGTAGATGAGGTTGGCGACGAGGAAGTTGCGCACCTCGTTGCGGCTGTAGTTGAAGATCAGCGTGCCCCACTCCTTGTGCTCGCCGATGCGGGGATCGGCATGCTCGTAGAGGTGGGCGCCATCGAAGAAGGCCAGGCCGTGGCCGTCCTTGGGGAAGTGGCCGGGCACCCAGTCGAGGATCACGCCGATGCCTTCGGCGTGGCAGCGGTCGACGAAGGCCCGGAACTCGTCGGGGCTGCCGAAGCGACTGGTGGGGGCGTACCAGCCGGTGACCTGATAGCCCCAGGAGCCGTCGAAGGGATGCTCGGAGACCGGCATCAGCTCGATGTGGGTGAAGCCGCGGGCCTTGACGTAGGGGATGACCTTGTCGGCCAGTTCCGGATAGGTCATCAGCCGGGCGCCCGGCTTCAGATCGGCGGCGGGCACCGGGGCTCGGGGGCTGCCGTCGGCTTCGATGAAGGGCTGGTCGGCGGCGGCATGCATCCAGCTGCCCAGGTGCATCTCGTACACCGCGATCGGGTGGGGCAGGGGATCCCGGCCATCCCGCTCCTCGATCCAGGCGCCGTCATTCCACTGGTAGCTGCCCAGTTCGGCCACCACCGAGCCGGTGTTCGGTCGGATCTCGTGGCGGAAGCCGTAGGGGTCGGCCTTCTGGTAGCAGTGGCCGTTCTGGGCCCGCACCTCGTACTTATAGATCTGGCCGGCGCCCAGGCCGGGGATGAACAGTTCCCAGAGTCCCCCGAGGCGCTGCTGCATCGGGTGATGGCGGCCGTCCCAGCCGTTGAAATCGCCCAGCAGGGCGACGCTGCGGGCATTGGGGGCCCACAGACAGAACTGCACCCCGGCGACGCCGTCGCGCTCGATCACATGGGCGCCCATGCGCCGCCAGATGTGGTGGTGATTCCCCTCGGCGAACAGATGGCGGTCCAGTTCCCCCATCCACTCATGGCGGAACGCCCAGGGATCGTGCTGCTCGTGCTCGATGCCGCCGCGGCTGACATGGACGCGATAGCCGCAGCCGGGATCGGCGTCGACGCGGGTCTCGAAGATCCAGGGGTGGTGCGGGTTGGCCATGGCCAGCCGTTCGCCGCCATGGAGCAGTTCCACCGTGTGGGCGTCCGGCATCCAGACCCGCACCACCCAGCCGCTGTCATCGAGGGGCTGGGGCCCGAGCACGGAGAAGGGATGGTCGTGGCGGCATTCCGCCAGCCGGCGGGCGTCCTCAACCATCCATTCGAGGCTGGGCAGGGCCATGGAAGAGGGGGCGTGCATGCGCCGGGAGCTTACGTCGCTGGAAGGGCTAGCTCAGCGCGGCGGAGAGGGAGGGGCCGGATCGGTGGGGAAATCCACGCCGATGATCCGGTTTTCGGAATCCAGGGTGACAAAGAGGTTGTCGGTGAGGCGGTTGAACTCGGTGTTGACGATCACCAGACGCATCTCCGGCGTACTCTCGGCCCGGTTGATGCGTTTCACCCGGACGAAGTTGCCGGTGATCCGCTGCAGGTTGAGCCATTTCTGCTGCAGCTGGCCCTGGGGGATCTGCTCCTGCATCAGCGGCGACAGGAAGCTGCTGGCGGAGATGAAGTGGCCGCTGGCAAGGGCGGTGATGAAGTCCCGTACCACCTTCTCCGCCGGCTGGTCGGTGACGTTGAAGTGATAGCCATCGATCCGGCCCTGGCCGTCGATCACCATCAGCAGGTCGCGCTCGCCGGCGCTGGTGAACAGGGTGGCCTCGACCGTGCTCGAGTCGAAGCCGGGCTGGATGTCTCGGATGGCCCAGCGCAGCAGCTTCGGCTGGGTCTTCATGGTGGCGGCCACCATGCTGGGGCTGCTGACGCTCTGCAGGGCCGGCGAGAACTGGTTGAAGCGCGCCTGGGCGTCGCCGTTGCGGATCGTGGTCAGGATCCGCTCGGCCGCCGCCCGTGCCTGGGCTTCACTCAGGGCCGCACTCGGCTGGCCGCTGGTGGCCGGCGCCGGGGCGGCCTGGGCCCAGGCCCCGCGCGGTGCCAGCAGGGCCTGGCTGCCCAGCAGCAGCAGCAGGCCGATCAGGGCTCGGCGCGGTTGGGGGCGCGGCATGGGCGGCGGGGTTCGGGTCGGCTCAGTTTGCCCGAATCAGGGGCTCCAGGCCCAGGTGGGCCTCCTCCAGCTCCAGCGTCAGGCTGATCACCCGGTGCCCGCACCCGCTGCCCCCCGCCGGCAGGCTGCCGTCGCCGGGGTTGACGGCGATCTGGGGCCAGGCCGCCGCCGCCAGGGACAGCCGCAGCCGCTGGCCGGCGGCCACCAGCGTCGCCAGGGGCTGCAGGGCCAGGGTGCGGGGCGCGTCGTCGGCCGCCGCCGTGGGCCCGAAGCGGGCCAGGCCGGTGCTCAGCTGGCGCACGGAGCTCCCGTCCGGAGACACCTCCGAGAGGGCGGCGCAGAGATCGAAGCTGGGCTGGTCGGCGCTCACCCGCAGCCGCAGGCGGAAGGTTCCCAGCAGCCAGAGGGCCTCCTCCAGCGGGGCGGTGCTGAAGCAGGCCACGTCGCCGCGTCGGTCGAGATCGGCCCGCTCCACCGGTCCCGGGTCGGTGCCCAGGTGGCCGCCCCGGCCCGGCACCGGCCGCCAGGGGTCGTGGACGATCACCACCGTGCCCCCCGCGGCCGTGGTCCCCGCTGGGTCGCCAGCCGCAGCGGCCAGGGGCCGCAGCTCCCCCTCATCGCAGCGGATCGCCGCCAGGCCCGTGGAGTGGAGCGACCAGCCGACGGCCGCCGCCGCTGCGGGGCTGGCGGCCGCCGCGGGACTGAGGCTGTGCCAGGCGGCCGTGGCGGCGCACTGCAGGCGGATCGGGGCCGGCGCGGCCGGTTCCTCCAGGCCCTGGCGGGGCAGCGATTCCTGCAGATGGCGGCGGAAGAAGGCCAGCAGCTCGCGGTCGAGCCCTCCGCGCCAGTCGAGATGGCTCCAGGCGCCGAGGACCAGCCGGGGGTCGCCGCCGGCGCTGCGGGCCCGCTGCCAGAGATCGAGCACCCCCCTCAGGTGCGGATCGTGCCAGCCGCCGATCAGCAGCAGGGGCCGCCGCAGCAGGGCCGCCGCCACGGGATGCACCGTCCAGCCCTCAGGAGTGGCGGGGTCGCGCCGCAGCCAGCCCAGGCCCATGCCGCGGGGATCGTGGCGTTCCAGCAGGGCCAGCCCCTCCTCGGTGAAGTCGCCGTGCTGGAGGCTGCGGCGGATCTGGCGCCAGCCGGCCGCGTCGCCCCGGCGCCGGCAGCCCTCCGCCGCCAGCTGCAGGGCCCAGCCCAGGCCCAGGGCCCACCAGTGGGCTCCCCCCTCGCTGGCCCAGTGGAGCCGCTCATCGAGGCCGCACATGGCCGGGGCGAGGCAGTCCGGCAGGGCGTCGTCGTCGCCCGCCCCGGCGCCGCCCGCGCCGCCTGTGTTGAGCAGCTGGGTCAGGCCCTGGTAGGAGAAGCCGTAGGTGCCCACCCGGCCGTTGCTGCCCGCCAGGGTCCGGGCCCAGCGAATCGTGGCGGCCCCATCGGCCGCCTCCTGGGCGAAGCCGCCGAAGTCGCCCTCCGATCCACCGCGGCCCCGCACGTCCTGGACCACCACCAGAAACCCATGGCCGGCGTACCAGCTGGGGTGGGCGAAGGTGACGGTCGAGGCGATCGCCCGCCCGTAGGGCTGGCGCATCACCAGCACCGGCCAGGGGCCTTCCCCGTCGGGATGCCAGACACGGCTCACCAGCCGGACCCCATCCGCCAGCTGCAGGGTGGCGTCCCGGGCCCGGACCACGGGGATCAGAACACCGTGGAGCAGTGCAGGCCGATCACATAGGTGGCCAGCACCTCCGCATCCATGGGGCTCAGGCCGCGGCTGCTGGCCAGGCTGGCGATCGAGGCCTTGGAGGTGGCCGAGACGCCCTGGGCGTTCAGCTGCTGGAACTGCTGGCAGAGGCTCTGGGCCAGGGCCGGGTTCTGCTTCACCGATTCCAGCAGCGCGGACTGGGCCCGCGCGGTGGGTACCGCCACGGCGCCCAGGCAGGCGGCGCAGACGAGGGCGGTGAGGAAGGGGCGCAGTCGGGTGCTCAGGGGGTGGCGGCGGTCGTCGCGAAGGGGGTGGTTCGTGGCTCTGGGGGGAGAAAGTCGGGTTGTTCGGGGCATCACTGCCTCCGTCCGTTTCCCCCATTCCAGTCACCCCCGCAGGGGCATCGCAGGAGCGGAGGGTCAGTTCGGGGAGCGACCGGAGGCCTGCCGGGCCCGGCGGATCCAGGCCAGGACGAGGGGCAGGTCGACCGGGGGGACGGCCGAGCCGGTGAGACGCCGCTGCAGGCGGCCCAGCTGCAGCAGCAATTGCTGCGGATCGGCGGCGGCGAGTCCGGCGGGGCTGGCGATGCCCCCATGGAGCAGCAGGGCCGCCTCCTCCGGGGCGAGCCCCACCGTGCTCACCAGCCGGGCCTGGCCGCGCAGGCGGATCAGGCGGGCCTCGCTGGCCTCGCCCGAAGCGGCCAGATCACGCAGGCGGGCGTCATCCAGGTCGGCCACCTCCTCCCAGCTCGTGATGCCCTCCCGGCGCAGGCGCTGCTGCTCCCGTCTGAGGTGGGCCGCTGGCAGGAAGGGGTGGGCCACCGGGGTTCAGGCGGCGTCGCCGAGGCTGCGGGCCGCCAGATCCCGGGTGGTTTCGGCCAGCACCACGGGCCGTGCCAGCCCGGGCTCGACGGCTTCGACCCGGCGCAGCCGCACCCGCACCTCGCCGCCGCTGCCACGACCGCCGCCGCGCAGGTTGCGGGCCACCTGGTCGAGGGTGGGGGCCACCGCCTCGGCCTCAAGGCTCGTCGGAGCGGCGGCGATGACCAGATCGGTGCCGTTGTCGAACACGACCGGCACCTGGATCGCCCCCGGCACGCTCACCCGGGGGTTGTAGCTGATCGAGAAGGCGAGGCAGGAGAGCGCCAGCAGGGCCGTGAAGCTGGTGATCCCCACCAGGCGGAAGCGGATGCCCCAGCGGGCGAGGAATCCGGCGATGGTGAGCACCGCCAGCACCCCGCTGGCGGCACCCAGCCAGGTACCGGCCACGAGCAGGATCGGATCAGCGGCCATGGGGCTGGGGAAGGCGTGACAAGCCCCCTATATTGCGGCCGCCCATGGACGGCGACCGACCCCGGTGGATGCGATGGAAGCCTGACAGTCGGCCCTTGCCTGCCCGCCGGCGTGTGTGGAAGGGGCTTCTCGCCGTCGGTTTCCTGGGGGCGGGCCTGGGGGTCGGGGTCTTCTGGTTCGATCGCATGGTCGCCGGCCTCTACGGCCGCTTCCGGCCCACCCTGGAGCGTCAGATCGGCACGGCCATGGGCCGTCCCATGGTCCTTGGTCCCTACCGGGGCCTGAAGGCCGACGGTCTCTGGGTCGGTCCCAGCCGGTTCCTGCCCGGTCCCAGGGACGCCTCCACCGTCACGGTGGAGGGCGTGCGGGTGCGTCTCGACCCGCTGGCCAGCCTGGGGCTGCGCGGGCTGGTGCTGGATGTGGGGCTGGAACGGGCCCGGGCCGAGCTGCGCCGCAACGCCACCGGCCAGTTCTGGGTGCTGGGCTCCGTCCCCCCGGGGCGTGAGCCGCCGCGGATCGACCTGACCCTCGGCCTGCTCCAGCCCGCGGACCTGCGGGTCCGGGGCGCCGGAGCCACGGCCCTGCCCCTCGACCTGAAGCTGTCCGGCCAGGTGGCCCTGCGCCTGCACCGCCGCGAAATCGACCTCGGTCTGCGCCTGGCGCCCCCCGCCGGCCAGGGCGGTGGCTCCCTGCGGCTGGATGGTGAGGGCCAGTGGCAGAAGCAGACGTGGCAGGGCCGGCTGACGGCCCGCCGCCTGCCGCTGGCCCTGCTGCGGCCGCTGCTGCCGGCGGGGGATCGGGCCGGGGGCAGCCTCGCCGGGGAGGCCGATGGACGGGTGGGGCTGCGGATCCAGCGGGGCCTGGCCCGCTGCGAGGGGGGCCTGGAGCTGCGGGACGTGCGCTGGCAGCTGGGAACCGGCGCCACCCCCCTGACGGCCCAGCGGTTGCCCCTGAGCTGCCGTGACCGGGCCCTGACCCTGCCCGCCAGCGCCTGGCGGTTCGGCCCCTGGGGCGGCCGTCTGACGGCCAGGGCCGACGCCGATCGTCGCCTGGCCCTGCAGCTGGAAGCCCAACCGCCGCCCCGCCATCCGATCGGTCGCCAGCCCATCAAGGCCGATCTCCAGGGGAGCTGGGGGCAGGGACTGCTGCGCCTCACCCGGCTCGATGGCCGGCTGGGGGGCTCCAGCGTGCGGGCCAGCGGCAGCGTCGGCCGCTCCCTGGCCCTGGAGGCCCGCTGGCTCCTCGATCCCGACGACGTTGCCGCCGCGTCCCGCCTGCCGGTGTGGGCGCGCCAGCCCCTGGCCGGTCGCCTGCGGGTGGACGGTCCGCTGACGACGCCGCGCCTGCGGCTGGAGACCGGCCAGGCCTCCCAGCGGCTCCTGGGCCCCTGGCAGGCGGCGCTGGTGTGGAGCGACCGGCTGCTGCGGCTGGAGCGCTTTCGGGCCGACCGCCTCGCGGCCACGGCCCAGCTGCCCCTGTCCTTCCAGCCGGGCAAGGGACTGGTGGCCGGTCCGCTGCTGGCCCGGGTGGATGTGCGCAACTACCCCCTGGCCCGCCTCGACCCCCTGCTGGGCACCACCCTTCAGGGCCAGCTGGATGCGGAGGGGACGATCGCCGGGCCCCTGGCGGAGCTGCGCCCCGACCTGCAGCTGCGTCTGCAGCAACCCGGCGCCGGCCCCCTGCTGCTGCGGGAAACCTGGCGCGGCCGCCTGCGGGACCGGTCCCTGGATCTGACCACGGTGGCGCCGACGCCGAACGGACGCCTCACGGCCCTGCTCGACCGCCGCTGGCAGCCGGTGCGGGCCGCCATCGAACGGGACGGCGGTGTGCTGACCCTCGAGGGCCGGCCGGCGGACTACCGCTGGCTGGCCCGCGCCTTCCCCCTGCGGGGTCTGGCGGTGGCCACCGGCCCGCAACGCCGCCTGCGCCCCCTGCAGGGGGACCTCAGCGGCAGCGGCCGGCTTGGCCTGCAGCCGCTCGGTTTCGACGGCCGGGTGGAGCTGCTCTCGCCCGAGTTCCTGGGGGTGGGGGGCCGGCGCATCCAGGCCGACGTGCAGTACGACGACCGCCGCTACCAGGTCAAGGGCGTGATCGAGCCCCTGAGTGAGGGCACGATCGCCGCCACGGTGTCGGGACGCTGGCGGGGTCCCTTCCGGGCCCGCTTCGAGGCGCGCCAGCTCTCCACCCTGCTGTTCCGCCAGTTGACCGACGCCTGGCCCATCTGGCGTGGGGCGCCGGCCCCGGCCCGCGGGCGGGCCAGTGATCTGGGCAGCCTGGTGATCGACACCATGGCCGGCACGGTCACCGACCAGCTCGTGGCCCTGGCCCGCGCCGAGGTGCGCGTCGCCGCCCGGGAGCAGGCGGCCAGCCGGGCCAGCCGGGCGGAACGGCTGGATCGGTTGCAGGCCCGGATCGATGCCGATCTGCTGCTCAGCGGCCCGGACTTCGCCCGCACCAGGGCCGACCTCAAGGCCACCGGCCATCTCTGGTTCAACCAGGGCGACCGGGCCGAGGCCCTCGCCGGCCGGCCGTTCGAGGTGCGGCTGGAGGGGCCGCTCAGCGGCGGCAGCGGCCGCTTCAGCCTCGCCGACCTGCCCCTCTCCCTGCTGGCCCTGCTCACCCCGCTGCCGGACAACCTGCGCGGCAGCCTGGCCGCCAAGGGGCGTTACCGGCTGGGGGGCCCCCGCCCCGAGCTCAGCCTCGACCTGGCGCTGGTGGAGGGGCGCCTCGGGGAGCAGGCGCTGGAGCTGGAGCGGGGGCGGGTGGAACTGAGGGACGAAGGGATCGGCCTGGATCTGGCCCTGCGGGCCGAGGGGGCTTCCCGCAGCGTCGACCTGGCGGGCACCATCCCGCTGGTGGCCTCCCAGCAGGGGCTGGAGCTGCGCCTGGCCACCCGGGGCGATGGCCTGCGCTTCCTCACCCGCCTGGGGGGTCAGGCCTTCGAGTGGCAGGAGGGCGGCGCCGACCTGCAGCTGCTGGTGCGCGGCAGCCTCGACGACCCCATCGCCAACGGCTTCCTGCGGCTGCGGGAGCTCCGCTGCCGCTTCATCGGCCAGGAGGTGCGGGAGGTGGACGCCACGATCCTGTTCGACTTCGAGCAGCTGGTGGTGCAGGAGTTCCGGGCCCGGGTGGGGCCCCAGGGGCTGGTGGGCGGCGAGGGCCGCCTGGGGCTGTTCCGGCCCCTCGCCCAGGACCGGACCCTGGTGATGAAGCTGGAGCAGGTGCCTTTCAAGGTGCCGCGCCTGGCGGCGGTGGGGGACGGCCAGCTGCATCTCAGCGGCAGCCTGCTGGCCCCCGTGCTCGGCGGCGACGTGGCGATCAGC
>NZ_JAFKRK010000045.1:0-191278 GCF_019038535.1 Synechococcus sp. CCAP 1479/9
GCGGCACCATCAACGTCCAGCCGGGCCAGCTGGCGGCCAGCGCGCCGGTGTCCGACCAGCCGGTCAAGCCGCGCACCATGCCCGAGCTGCTGGAGTCGAAGTGGAACTTCCAGCAGCCCCTGGTGCTGCTGGGCCCCGATGTGGAGTCCACCACCGCCGAAGCCCTGCGCTCCTCGGTGCCCCGCTTCCCCTACCTGGCCTTCGAGGACCTGACCCTGCGGCTGGGGCCGAACCTGCGGGTGGTGATCCCCAACATCGCCAACTTCACCACGGCCGGCCGCCTGCGCATCAACGGCCGCCTCGACCCCTCCCTGCGGGCCTCCGGGGTGGTGCGATTGCTGGGGGGACGGCTGAACCTGTTCACCACCAGCTTCAGCCTCGACCCCGATGCCCCCAACGTGGCGATCTTCACCCCCTCCCTGGGGCTGGTGCCCTACCTCGACATCGCCCTGCGCACCCGCATCTCCGACAGCCTCAGCGTGCTCTCCCCGTCCGGGGTGGGGGACGTGGGTCCCTCGGTGCAGAACGCCCCCAACCAGGCCGGCCTCTCGGCCCTCAACCAGCTCAACCTGATCCTGGTGGTGGTGTCGGTGAGCGGGCCGGCCGACCGCATCGCCGAGAACCTCAAGCTGCGCAGCAGCCCGCCCCTGCCGCAGGAGCGGCTGGTGGCCCTGATCGGCGGCAACTCCCTGGCGGGACTGAGCGGTGGCGGGGCCGGAGCGGCCCTGGCCACGGTGGTGGGCCAGACCCTGCTGTCGCCGCTGCTGTCGTCCCTCAGCGACGCCTTCGGCCAGCGGGTGAGCCTGGCCCTCTACCCCACCTACGTGAACCAGGCGATCGACACCCAGCAGGAAGGCACCACCCGGCGGCGGGTGCCGCCCCAGCTGGTGCTCGGCGCCGAGGTGGGTGTGGATATCACCAACCGCTTCAGCATGTCGGTGCTGGCCGCCCCGAACCGCTCCGATGTGCCCCCCCAGGTGACCCTCACCTACAAGGCCTCCGACACCTTCAACCTGCAGACCTCCGTCGACACCGAGGGGGCCTGGCAGTCGCTGCTGCAGGTGTTCCTGCGCTTCTGAGGGCCGGCGGGTGCTCCGCTGGGTAGGGTGCGCCGATGGCGTCGTCCCGCGAACGACCTCCCGGTGAGGCCCAGCTGATCGGCATCGATCTGGGCGGCACGGCCATCAAGCTGGCCCGCTGCGACCCGCAGGGCACCGTGCTCGCCGAGGCTGAGGTGCCCACGCCCCAGCCGGCGGTGCCGGGGGCGGTGTTCATGGCGCTGGCCGAGGCGGTCGAAGCCATCGACCCCGACCGCCTCGCCGACCGGGTGGGTATCGGGCTGCCGGGGCCCTGTGACGCGGCGGGTCGGGTGGCTCGGATCTCCATCAACCTGCCGGGGTGGCGGGATGTGCCCCTGGCCGCCTGGCTGGAAGCCCGGCTGGAGCGGCGGGTGGTCATGGGCAACGATGCCAACGGTGCCCTGCTCGGTGAGGCCTGGCTGGGGGCCGCCCGGGGTGTGGGCGACGTGCTGCTGCTCACCCTGGGCACCGGCGTGGGCGGGGCGGTGATGCTGCAGGGCCGTCTGTTCACCGGCCACGGCGGCGCGGCTGCTGAGCCTGGGCTGATCGGCGTCGACCCCGACGGGCCGGTGTGCCGCAGCGGCAACCGGGGCTCCCTGGAGCAGTTCTGCAGCCTCGGCGGCCTGGCGCGCCTCAGCCCGCTCGATCCGCGCGAGCTCTGCCGCCGCGCCGACGCCGGCGACACCGAAGCCCTGGCGGTGTGGGAGGCCTACGGACGCCCCCTGGGGGTGGGGCTCAGCTCCCTGCTCTACGTGCTCACCCCGGAGCTGGTGTTGATCGGCGGCGGCCTCAGCGCCGCCAGCCACCACTTCCTGCCGGCGGTCTGGCGGGAGGTGGAGGAGCGGGTGCTGGCGGTGAGCCGGGAGGGGCTGGCGATCCGCCGCTGCGAGCTGGGCAACGGTGCCGGCCGGCTGGGGGCGGTGCGGCTGGCGCTGGACCGCTTGGGATGATGGGGGCCATGAGCCAGACCATGACTTCTCCTGCCAGCGTCGTGCCGGAGCCCGACCCCCAGCTGCTGCAGCGGGCCGCGGCGGTGCGCCGGGCCGCCATGGCCCTGGGCCAGGCCAGCGACGCCGAACGCCGTGGCGCGGTGGAGGCGATGGCCGACGCCCTGGAAGCCGCCAGCGACGGGATCCTGGAGGCCAACCGGGCCGACCTGGCCGCCGCCGAGGCCGAGGGGCTGGCGCCGGCCCTGGTGGCGCGCCTGAAGCTGGATGGCCCCAAGCTGGCGGGGGCCATCGCCGGGGTGCGCCAGGTGGCGGCTCTGGACGATCCCGTGGGCCGGCGCCAGCTGCACACCGAGCTGGATGACGGGCTGGTGCTGGAGCGGCTGAGCGTGCCTCTGGGGGTGCTGGGGGTGATCTTCGAGGCCCGGCCCGATGCGGTGATGCAGATCGCCTCCCTGGCGATCCGCTCCGGCAACGGCGCCCTGCTCAAGGGGGGCCGGGAGGCCAGCCGCAGCTGCCAGGCGATCGTGGCGGCCCTGCAGCGGGGGCTGGCCGGCAGCGCCGTCGACTCCGGCTGCCTGGAGCTGCTCACCAGCCGCCAGGAGAGCCTGGGGCTGCTGCGGCTCGATGGCCTGGTGGACCTGATCATCCCCAGGGGCTCCAACGCCCTGGTGCGTTTCATCCAGGACAACACCCGCATCCCCGTGCTCGGCCACGCCGACGGCATCTGCCATCTGTATGTGGATCGGGCCGCCGACCCGGCCCTGGCGCTGCGCATCGCCCTCGACAGCAAGACCCAGTACCCGGCGGCCTGCAACGCCATCGAGACCCTCCTGGTGCACCAGGCCATCGCTCCGGCCTTCCTGCAGGCGGCGCTGCCGGCCTTCGCCGCGGCGGGTGTGGAGCTGCGCGGCGATGCCGGCGCCTGCGCCCTGGGGGTGGCTGTGGCCGCCGGGCCCGGTGCCTGGGACACGGAGTACTCGGATCTGATCCTCAACGTGAAGGTGGTGGAGGACCTGGAGGCGGCCCTGGAGCACATCCGCCGCCACGGCTCCCGCCACACCGACGCCATCGCCACCACCGATCCGGCGGCCGCCGACCGCTTCCTGCGGGCCGTGGACAGCGCCGGGGTGTTCCTCAACTGCTCCACCCGTTTCGCCGACGGCAACCGCTACGGCTTCGGCGCCGAGGTGGGCATCAGCACCCAGACCCTGCCGCCGCGGGGCCCGGTGGGGCTCGAGGGGCTGGTCACCTACCGCTATCGGCTGCGGGGCGAGGGCCACATCGCCGCCGACTACGCCGACGGCACCCGGCAGTTCAGCCACCGAGCCCTGCCCCTGTGACCGAGGCGATCCACGTGCGCGGCCTGCGGGTGTGGGCCCATGTGGGGGTCTACGAGCAGGAGCGGCGCCACGGCCAGTGGTTCGAGCTGGCCTTCTCCCTGGGGGCGGATCTGGCCGCCACGGCCCGCAGCGACGACCTCAGCCAGGGCTACGACTACGGCCGCGGCATCGCCGTTCTGCAGGCGCAGGCCCGCACCCTCCGCTGCCAGACCCTGGAGCACTACAGCGAGCAGATTCTCGACGCCTTGGAGGCCTGCTACGGGCCCATCCCCCTGGCGGTGGAGGTCAGCAAGTGCCAGGTGCCGGTTCCCGGCTTCGATGGCAGCGTGGCGGTGAGCCGCAAGCGGCGCTGGGGGTGAGGGGCAGGCCAACGCCCCCAGACCGTGGGGCATGGCCACCCCTATGGGCAGCTCACCATTCCGTGGCCAGCTTGCTTCCACTTCTGGAAACAGCTGTTCTGAGCATCCAGGACCAAAGGGCGGTAGAGGTCGTTGCGCTGACCAATGATCAGCAGCCGTTGGTTGATCCAGGTGCCAGGCGCCGGCACCACCGTGCGGTGCCGCACCGCATCAGCTCCCGCGGCCGCCGTGATGGTGGGGGTGAACACCACCGGCTCAGGTCCGTAGATCCCTGCTGCTGTGGCGCTGCCGACCCGCCTGCCGCCGCTGACCACCCAGAACTGGCCCAGCTTGGCGGCCAGATAGGGATGCAGATCGGCTCGGCCCGTCGGCGGATCACTCACCGCATACAGGCGTGGGTCGATCTCCACCTTGAGCGCGGAAGGTTCACCCGCTGGAGCGGCCAGCACGTCAGTGCGCAGGGTCTGGTAGAGGCCCACCAGCTCCGGCACGGCGAGATCCCCCACCGTGACCAGCCCAATGCGGCCCAGCGGAGTGGGAACCACAAGCGGGGCGTCACCGGGGCTGGCCCAGGCCAGCTCTGCGTCGCTGAGATGGGTGGCGCGGTAGCGGCCAAGGATCGTGCCGCGGGGGCCGGCCAGGGCCACCGTATGGAACACCTTCGAGCCCTCCCGTTCCGGGTAACTGCCCACCAGGTAGCCCGCTCCGGCCTTGGCGCGGTCCGCCAGGAGTTGCTCGAAGGCCCCGCCACGACGCTCGGCCCGGGCCCTGATCGCCTCGGCCCCAAGACCTGACGGCAGCCCTGAAAGCTCGGGGAGCACCATCAGCTCATTGGTGCGCGGCTGGCTGCGGCCCAGTTGGGAGGAACCTCCGAGCCACTGGGCGGCGGCCAGCTGCACAGGGCGTTTCCCGACCGTTGCGTTGGAATCACTGGAGGCGCGGCGCAGCGCCAGCAACGGGTTGTAGAGCGAGGGGCGACGGGCCGCCAATCGCCGCTGTCGAACGGCATCAGCCTCGGCGGGAATGATGGTGGTCGTGATCCATCCATGGAGCCCGGGGGGGAGCGTCTCGGGAGGCACCACGGGCGCCTGGACAAGCTTGTGCCCGAGGGGCGACCAGATGCTGGAGCCACCGTTGTAGTAGAGCCGGCTGCCGGTGATCGGGTTGCGCTCAATGCCACTGCGGGTGGCACCAACCACGAACACGCCATTGAGCGCGCTCATGTGTTGAACACTGGCCACGGTGGAGTGGTTGAGGCGAGCCATCGCCGGCGGGGTGCCGGGCATCACACGATCGGACACCGAGTGCCAGGCAATGATCTGAGCTCCTCTCAGGGCTGCCAGCCGGTCGTATTGCCAGTAGGTGTCGTCATAGCAAATGATGAGAGCAATGCGCCCGATCGGTGTGTCAAAGACACCGACATCGGTGTCGCCTGGGCCGAACAGCTGAACGTCCTGGCCATTCAGTCCGTTCTTGCGGTACTTGCCGATGATGCCCTCAGGGCCCATCAACACAGCGGTGTTGTAGAGGATGCCCGTGATCACATCCTTCTCGGCAATGCCCACGCTCATGATCAGCCCGGTGCGCTTGAGCACTGGCAGCAAGGCCGCAGTGGCACGCCCAGGGATGGTGTCCACATAGGGCGCCAGTTGTGCCGGTTCCGTGAAGTCGTAACCGCTGATCGCCGTTTCGGGAAACACGGCATAATCCACACCCTGGGCCGCCACGCGCTCAGCTGCTTGCGCCAGACGCCGGATATTGCCATCAAGATCACCCCATGCCGGGATGAAGTCGACGGCGGCCACCTTCACCGCTCGTTTACCCTCTTGCGCTGTGGCTGGTTGCACCAGGCCCATGCTCAACAGGCCTGGAATCAGCAGGGTGAGTGCACTGGTCGCAAGCCGCTGGAGTGAACACTTGCGGAACTGGGGCCTGGCCCCAGGCATCCGACTTCTGTTGAGATTGCCTGCCATGACTGTCTTTCCGCTGTATTCATTCTAAGTCGGGCTCAAGAAAAGGCAGGTTGATGACATCATTCTCCATCCCTTTCTGACTGGGCTTGATTCTGCTGAGGAAAGCGGTGGCCAATCACGATGCCGAGCACTCCCTCTTTACTGCGATTCCCACGCGGAGAGTTAACCATTTCTTTGCCTGGATTTATTCGACTCTCAATGGTGTATTTGTGCTTACATCATGCCGTTGACGGTGCAGGGGCTGCCAGTTAGACTCGACTTCACATGGCTGGCAGTGGATCCATGTCGCCGAATGTTTCCGAATTTCAGCAGCGGCACAAGGATCGACGCAGTTCCCTGCGCCAGGTTCTGCCGTCGGGCGTTCCCGCCAGCATCCACCTGCCCTCAGGAGGCACGGGCTTCGTGACGCTGGCTGACATCAGCAGGGCCGGAGCCTGCATCGTCCGTCGCGGATTGCTTGAGGTGAAGCCCAGCGACCAGGTCTTCCTCAACATCAGCGACTACGGCCTGTTCCGAAATGTCTATCTGTCTGCCTGTGTTCAGTGGATGAACATCTGGAATCAAAAGACCCTTCTCGGCCTTGCCTTCACCGAGGGTCCACTGCTGCCAGGAACGATCCTGGATCAATACTTTGACAGAGCTCTGTTGGCGCCCCAATCCCTGGACACCTGAGGTGCATCGGCGCAGCGAAGCGGTTCCGTCCCAGAGCCTGCGGGATCTGTGCCCTGCTTCGTACGCTTGCAACCTCGACCGGCTGCCTTTCAAGCCGCTCCACCAGCGCCAGCCCAGGGCCCTTCTCTGGGTCTGACGCCCTTGTCACTGGAGGGGTGGTCGCCAGATCATGGACTAGGGTGTTGTGAACGGGGCGTGGCGCAGCTTGGTAGCGCGGGTGCTTTGGGAGCACTAGGTCGCAGGTTCGAATCCTGTCGCCCCGATTGACTTTTCAGGGATTGGCCCAGCGGGTTGAGCACAAAATGAGCACAAAACGTCCGGCGCCCTGATTCGGGCAGGCCTTTGGACGGTGGGGTGGTCATGCTGCAATGCGATACTGAACTCTGCTCATTCCCCGTCGTGCGCAATTCGCACAGCGTTGCGGAATGCACTGCTCCACGCCATAACCAGCAGCCAAGCCCCACGGCAGAAGCTTGATTCTCAAGCTGCTCAGCTCGGCCAAGGGATGGTCCCCAGATCTGTGGTGACTCTGCTGCAGATCTTGCCCCAGGCGTCCACTGGAACCATCACCAATTTCTGCCACTGTCGCTGATGCTCTTGTGGCGTTGGGTGTAGTTACCAGGTGGAGGCGCCATGGAGATCACGATCGGCAAAGCCCGGCGAAGCAGGCTCTCTGATCCCCTGCCCGGTCAGGTCTATGTGGGCCGGCCCAGCCCGCTGGGCAATCCCTTCCAGCTCGGCCGCGATGGCAGCCGCGCTGAGGTGATTTGCCGCTACCGCCATTGGCTCTGGGCCCAGCTGCAGGTGCCCGGCTCGCTGCAGCGGCGCGATCTGGAGCGGCTGCTGGCCCAGGCCCAGGTGGGCCCGCTGGAGCTGCAGTGCTGGTGCGCGCCGCTTTCCTGCCACGCCGAGGTGATCCGCTCTGCGCTGCTCTGGCTGGAAGCGCAAAGGCGCGTCGCAGCCTGAGCCGACGGCTCCGTGCTGCGAAAAGGGAGGCGCGCAGGGTGCCTCAGTGTGCGAGGGATGGCGCAAGGGCTGCGCGAGCGGTTCGGCCCTCGCGGGCCTCCCGCCCTTGCGCTCATCCGCGCAGGCACGTCGGCGTCCTTTGCGCCCTTCCCCATGGCCGCATCCACCACGCGCCGCCACAAGTTCTCCGGTCCCTCGCCCGAGGAGGCGATGGTGCGCGATCTGATCGAGCTGCTCGAGGCCGGCAGCACGCCCTGGCGCCGGCCATGGGATAGCCGCGGTGGCGGCGTCCACATCAATCTGCTCAGCGGCCGGGCCTACCGGGGCGGCAATCCCATCCTTCTGGAGCTGGGGATGGCCATGCGGGGCGCTGAGTTGCCGTTCTGGTGCGGCTTCGCCGAGGCGAAGAAGCTGGGCCTCTTCCCGCGCAAGGGATCGAAGTCGGTTCGCATCCTGCGGCCCCAGCTGCAGTCCAGCGAGCAGGAGGGCAGCGATGGCGAGCCGGTGCTGCGCAGCTGGGCCCGCTACAGGCCGGTGCCGGTGTTCAATGCCTGCGATCTGGAAGGCGAGGCGCTCGCCGGGCTGATCGAGGCCCGGCTGCCGCAGGTGGAGCCCCGGGCGCCGCTGGAGCGGATCGAGCAGGCCGAGCAGGTGCTGCAGGCCTGGGAGGTGGTCGTCGGCTGGGGGGGCGAGAAGGCCTTCTATGCCCCGGGCGCCGATCGCATCCAGCTGCCCGAGCGCGAGGCCTTCCACTCGCCGGCGGCGCTCTATGCCACCTGGGCCCACGAGTGCATCCACTCCACGGGCCACGAGTCCCGCCTGAAGCGGGATCTCTCCGGCGCCTTCGGCTCCCGCAGCTATGCCCGCGAGGAGCTGGTGGCCGAGCTGGGCAGTGTGCTGATCGGCCAGCGGCTGCAGATCGGCTGTGAGTTGGCCCATCACGCCGCCTATCTGCAGAGCTGGATCTCCGTGTTGCGCGAGTCCCCGAAGGTGCTGCTGCAGGTGATCAGCGAGGCGCGCCAAGCGGTGGATCTTTTGTGCCCGGAGGCGCCCAGTGCCGAGGAGCCGGCCGTGGATCCAATCCCTGGCGCGGTGGCGGCGGCGCCTGCCACGGCTTCAGCGATGGGCCCGCCGGGAGCCCCGATCCCGGTGTCCCATTCCTTCGTCCGCCCTCGCCGGCGGTTTTCCCATTGACAGCGATCGAATTCCTCCAGGCAGCGGCGGATCCCAAGGGCCACAGCGCGGGCCGCACCCGCGTGGTGGTGGCCTACGGCATCCTCTGGGCCGAGGCCTCCGCCCGTATCGATGGCACCCTTGCCGTGGCCCTGCAGCGGGCCTCCGCAGAAGCCGGCCAGGCCCTGCTGTCGATGGCCCTCGAGGCCGGGGTGCAAACGGCCGGGGAGGTGCCCCGCTGGCTGCGGCGGCATCGGGAGGCGGTGCTGCGGATCCTGGCCTGAGGCCACGGGATCAGAGCCTCAGGCCTTGAGCTGCTCGCGCATGGTGGCGGCCAGGTGGCGGTGGCCGTTGCTCTCCAACCAGTCGCTGCAGGCAGCCAGCATTCGAGCAGCGGCGTGGCGGGCGTACTGGTGACGCATGAAGGTCGACGGGTTGCCCTGCTGGATGGCCAGGAGCGACCACCGCCTCACGAGGCTGCGCTCCGGCAGAACGAAGGTGTCAATGGCCTGCTTGTCAGAGCCAGTGCAGAGCAGATCCATAGCCATGAGACTGCTGTCGCTAAGAAAGGCTAGTCGGGGCCAGTAGGGAAAGACAGTCGCTATGGCGACGGGATTGGTTCGCGAGCCAAGAAACGGAGCGGTGGCGGCCCTCCCCATCCTGCGGGCCTCGCGCAAGGGCTTCGCGAGCTGGCCTCCGCCGGCTGCTTTCTGCCCACAGCAGCTGGTGCCAAGGGCCCCGGCCAGCCCTTGCGCGGGCCCGCCGGGAGGTCGGGTCCTTCACCGCTGCGGCCATGGCCGGTGTTCAGATCCTTCTTGATGTTCAGCGCAGCGGGATCCGCTGGCGCGTCACCCTGCTGCCCAGCTTCCGCCCTTGGGCCCGATCTCTGGTGGTATTCGAGAAGCGGGGTAAGGGCGGCCGGCTGCTGCATTGGCAGCAGGCCCACTGGAGCCCGCTGCACAGCGGCAGCTTCCTCACCCCCCGGGAGCAGGTCAGCGGGGGCCTGGTGCCCCGCTGCCTGGTGGAGCGGATCGAGGCCCTGCTGCGGGGTGCTCCGCTGCCGCGTCGGCGCAGCGAATGGGGCCAGGTGCGCGGTCGTCTGGTGCGCCTGCCGGCCCGGGGCGCCGGCTCCGGCGGCTGAGGTCAGCGCTACTGCGCAGAGCAGGCCGGCCAGGCCCCATCAGCAGTAGAACGTCTGTACCACTGTCGATGGGATGATGCTGGCCGAGCTGCCCCTGGGCCAACCGATTCCTTGCAGCGTCAGCGCAGATGGGGAGGGTTTGGATCTCCAGGGCGCCCTGGTGCCCCATCCGACCTGCAGCTTCTACATGCGGGTCAGCGGCCATGGGCTGCGCAGCCACGGCATCCACGACGGCGACCTGCTCGTGATCGACCGCAGTGTCGAGCCCCGCAGCGGCGATGTGGTGATCGTGGCCCACCGGGGGGCGTTTCTGCTGCGGCCGCTGCGGTGTGAGGGTGAGCAGTGGCTGCTGGAACCGCAACGCGCCGGGGAAGGGGTGATCGTGCTGGACCTGGAGTCGTTCGATCGCTCGGGTCTGTTTGGGGTGGTGGCCCATGCGGTGCATCACCTGGCCAGGTCGCCATCGCAGCGGCGCTGAGATGGGCGGAGCACCGCAGGAGCCAGTTGGGCTCCCGTCCCGTCGACACCACGGAGCGCGTGTGCGCTGTCGCGATGTCCGCAGGCCTGCGCTGAGACGTGCCGTAGGCGGCGCGCTGTTATTGGCGCCTTGGCCAGAGCACGCCGGTGGCGGGCCGGCCCGATCCGCCGCCGTCCGTGCCCCCGCCCAAGCCACCAGCGGCAGCCAGCTGCTGGGCATAGAGCGGGTGCTGCTGCACGCCGGCCAGGCCGGCAGCGTTGGGGCTCCAGTCCGTGATCAGATCCGGCACGCTCGCCGGTCCGATCAGGGAGGGGGAGAGTGGCGGCAGGGCCATGACGGAGAAGCGATCGCTCAGGCTGCGCCAGCTCAGCGAACCGATGGCCGCCCAGCCACTCAACACAGACGGCGGAGGGCTGGAGGGGAGACGGAGCCAGAGGTCATCGACGGCGCCACCGGCGGCGCTGAGCTGGTAGAAGGTGCCGCCACCGGCGGGGTCACTGAAACGACCCAGGCGGCGGGGGTCGGTGTGCTGGTTGTCGCCATTCCAGAGCAGGGGCGGCAGGAGAAGACGGGGCTGGACGCTGTTGAACTGCACCGGACCCGTGGCCAGCGGGATGACCTGCCAAGCGATGGGGGCGTTGATCTGCTGGGTGCCGGAGGCGCCTGAAATGAAGCTGACGACCTCCGGGGACTGGCCGCGCCAGCTCCAGCGATCATTGGAGCTGAACATGCCGATGTAAGCGCGGGCACGGTGGAACCAGAGGCTCCAGCCACTGGCCGCCGGGCTGCGGAACAGCAGGATCGAGAGGTTGAGGCTGTAGTTGTCATCGCCGGGCCGCAGCAGGGTGGCCAGGAAGAACTCCGCCCCGGGCGTGGCATCGAAGACAACCAGCAGGGTTCCCTCCAGCCCCGCCACAGCTGGGGTCCCGCTGGGCCCGTAGTGGGAGAGGCCCCGGTTGGCGCTCAGCAGGGTGGAAGAAAAGTTGCCGTAGCCGCCGTTGCTGGAGTCATCGATCCAGGCGCTGGCCAGGCCCAGGCGCAGCAGGGCGCTGGTGGTGCTGGAGCTGAAGCCCTGGGCCAGGGAGAGGTTGTGGAAGCTCAGCACCAGGGGCGAGACCGGGTGCCCGAGACGCCACACGAAGCCGTAGCTGGTGGTGCCGGTGGCGCTGGCGTGGTTGCGCAGCACGCTGAGCTGCAGATCGGCATTGGCCGGGGTGGTGTTGACCGCGGCGGCGAAAGCGGAGAAGGCCTCATGCAGGCGCATGCCGACATCGGTGGCGGCGCTGCTGGCCCAGTTGTAGGTGTCAGGCCCCCAGGTGCGGGCGCAGGCGGTGAGGGTCATGGCGCGTCGACGAGGCGAACGGCCAGTCGGCTGGGGCCGAACAGCAGCCACTCGCTGCCGTCGGCTCCTTTGAAGTAGCCGCCGGTGGCGAAGGTGCGGTTGTAGGTGCCGAAATCTGCCGGCAGCACCACCGGATCCCAGCGGCGCAGCGGCGGCAGGGGTGTGACATGGACGATCGAAGGGGTCGCCAGCATCCAGGCCGAGGGGTGGCGCAGGGCGAACGGGGGCCCGTTGAAGAACTCGCTCCACAGGGCCGTCGCGAAGATCTCTCTGGCGGCGGCGAGGTTCCAGGCCACCATGCACTGCAGCCCGCCCATCGTTGTGTTGTGCAGGTGCCAGAGGCCAGAGGTGACGTCCTTGGCGATCAGCAGCACCACCGCCTGGCGGGTGGAGAACATGTGCAGCGAGAGGCAGAAGCCGAAGTATTCGTGGCCCGGGGCGAGGCTGCGCACGACCCAGGCCAGTGCCGGGTAAGGCTCTGCGGGATTGAGGCTCGCCGCAACGGCGTGGAACTGGCCGCCCGCTAGGAGGCCGTGGGCGCCAAGGCCGCCAGCAGGGTTGTGGCCGGCGGCCAGGCCCACCGCCGTTGTCACGGTGGTGGCGGCCAGGGTTGCGACCCACTGGCTCATCAGCTGCACGGGGGCACCGACGCTGGTGGCGGCGAGGGTGGCGCGGATGGTCCAGCCGAGGTGCTCAGCATCGGCGGCCGGGCCGGTGAGCACCTCGAGCAGCTGGCTGGGGTTCTGGGCGTTGGCGGCCACCAGCCAGCTGGCCAGAAGGGCCTGCACTTCGGCGAAGAGATCCGGCAGCGGGAAGCCCTGATCGCCGCGGCGGGAGAGATCGCTGAGGATCGCCGACATCAGAGCGCCAGCAGCAGGCTGCTGATCGACACCATCGCCTCGATGGGTTGGCTCTGGTCAGTGCGCAGCCGGCCATGCAGCACAGGGACGGGTGGATCGTCCTGGTTGGCCCAGCTCACCCCCGGCGGCAGCCGCAGCACCGCGCTGTCTTCTGTGAAGACCGCATCGAGCACGACGCCAGCCGCCGGATCCGGATCGGCGCTCTGGGGCCGATTGGCATCAGCCAGGGCTGCGGTGTCCGAGACGTAGAGGCTGAGCCAGGCCGGGATGTCACAGCTGACGATCAGCAACAGCCCGGCACTGCCCAGCCGATCGAAGCGGAGCGGTGCCACCTGGGGGCCGGCGGCGATCGGGAGCAGCAGGCTCTGGCTGAGCCGGCGCGGTCCCTCCTGTCTGGCGACCCAGCCCATGGCTCAGGGCACCACGGCGATCTTTCGAATCGCCCGCACCGTCTGAGCAGTGGTCTTGCTGAGCGGATCCCAGTTGCCGTAATACCAGTCCTGCACCTGGTGGGTGGTGGCCGAGTCCTGGGTGGAGGTGCCCATCCCGCCGGAGAAGAACGCCTGGGCAGCCCCGGTCGCAAACAGCGCAACGGCGGTCTGGGCTGGAATCACGCCGGAGTAGTCGGCGGTGGTGGGCGGAACGGCGTAGGCGTTGGCCCCGAAGCCCGGCGTGCTGCCCTCGCTGTTGTCCGGCTTGAAGCGGCGGTAGAGGATCTCCAGCTCGAGCAGGGCCGGGATGTACCAGTCGTCGTAGCCGCCGATGCTGAGCGCCCGGGCCCAATGGTTGGCCGGGTGGGCGGCGTCCTTGGCCGCCTCGCTGTTGGCGAAGCCATCGAAGCTGCTCCCCGTCCCGGCGGTGGCGGTGTTGGCGCTCTTGCAGGCCCTGGAGCTTTCGCCCGTGGCCTTGGGGGCAATGATCAGCGCGTGGCTGGCGATGCCGTTGGCGGCCTGCGAGATCAGCCCGCCGTAGTAGCCGCCCTGGAAGGCCGCGCCGATCGCCGGGAGGTTGGCGATGGGGAAGCCGGCCGGGGGCGGCTGCAGCTGGTGCACCTCACCGCTGACCAGATCGAGATAGAGATCACCGGGCAGGGCGCCGGGGATGGAGCCGGGCGGGCCGCTGCCGACGAACCAGCCGCTGCCGCGGGGGCCGGCGCTGCCCGCTGCTCCAGCAGGTCCCGGCGGCCCTTGGATCGAGCCCCCATCCACCCAGTTGCTGGTGTCCGCGTCCCAGACGTAGAGCCGGTCGTTTTGATCGGCGACGACGTAGGCATGGCCTTCCTGCAGGCCGTTCGTGGGCAGGGCGGCAAAGGTTGGCACGCTGCCTTTGAAGTCGATGCCCATCCCGGCGGGGCCTGGCGGGCCTGCTGGCCCGGGGCCGCCGGCCTGGCCGGGAGGCCCTGGCACGCCCTGGGGGCCGCGGAGGGAGCCGGTGTTCTGCCAGGTCATGGGGCGAAAGCAGGACGTGCCTGCCCTCTATTGCCAGGCCGATCGCTCAGGTGAGCATCCAGGCGGTGCCGCTCCAGCGGCGGGCGGGTTTCGCCGTCCAGCTGCTGCCGGTCCACACCAACACCGGCCGGCTACGCCAGTCGGTGCCGCTCCAGAAACGGAGCTCGCCGCCGGGTGGCGGTGGCGGCTGAGGCGAGAAGAAGTCGTCCGTGATGAGATCACCGGCCGGGCCCCGGTCCCAGCGATCGGAGCCACCCGGGAAGGGAGGGCGGGCGTCACGCTCATGGCGGGCCATGGCTCAACCGGCGATGAAGCGAGCCACACCTTTGGAGACGCCCGTGGTGGTGGCGGTGCAGAGCTGGATGAGGCAGAGGCAGGCGTCGCTGTGGAGGTCCGGCAGGCCAAGGGCGGCCCAGTCGAACACCTCCGCCTTGTTTGCCACCACCGTGAAGAAACCGGCGCGGTAGCGGGTGCAGGTGACGCCGAAATTGCCGGCGGTGCCGCTGGTGGCACTGAGCTGGACGCTGTTGACCGCCTTGATGCCCGTTCTGCCCTGCGGCGGCAGGATCTGATAGAGCCCCGAGGCACGGCTGGTGGCGACCAGCGGCACCGCCACCACCTGGGTGCTGTCGTCCTCGCAGACCACGGTGACGTTGGCGGTGACGGCCGTGGAGCCGGTGTCGGCGTACCACTCCAGCCACCACTGCAGCTGGCTGAAATCCCCAAGGCCGATCCTCTCCGCCGCGATGCCGGCCAGGGTGAGCGGCAGGTTGGTGCTCTGGAGGGTGTTGAGGTTCCCCACCAGTCCGCCTTGGTGGCCGAGGCGGTCGTGGATCTCCAGGCTGCCGGTCGCCAGGCTGGTGGCCACATCCACCCAGCCGATGTAGTTGCTGGCGGGCTGCGGCTGGGGCAGGTAGTTCAACGAGCCCAGCAGGGCGTTGGTGCAGGCCGCCGGCGCGGTGGGGATGGCGCCCTGGCCTGGCTGCCCCGTCGCCCGCCAGAGGGAATAGAAGCGGCCGACGACGGCGTTGCTGATCGAGGCCTTGTCGAACAGGGAATGGCGGGAGTTCGCCAGGGCGGCGATCAACTGGTCGCGGGAGGTGATGGCCATGGTCAGGTCGTGTCGATCCAGAGATCACCAGGGGCTGGGTCGGGTGGCGGCGTGGGGCCAACGGTGAGGCGCGAGGCGTTGAGTTTTGCGGCCAGGGCCTGCGCCAGATCGCTCTGGTCGCCGAGGCTGCCGCCGATGGCGCCCCAGTTCGGCGGCGGTCCCGGAGGGCCACGCAGTGAATCACCGGTGGGGATCCAGCCCATCAGACCTCCAGCTCGTAGATGCTGCCGCTGAGCCGGTCCAGATACAGATCCCCCGGCGCCGGCGGCGGCTGCACCTCTTCGTGCCACAGGGTCGTGGGAGGCCCATCACCTGAGTACCAGCGAACGCCGCGGCTGGCGGCGCCAGAGCCGTGCATAGCCACCAGCGCCGGCTGCCCGTCGATGGGGCTGGGGAGCAGCCCGAGGCCGCCCTGCGGATGAAGGCGCAGCTGCCACTGCTCGTTGCGGCTGCCATCGAAGGCGTTGCCGCTCAGGCCGGCACCAGGCACCAGGGCCATGCCCACACCAACGCGGGGCGGATCGTCACCGGGCCGCGATGCCGTGATGGGGAGCGGGCAGCTGTGCAGCGCCACTTCAAGGGTGGCCACCAGAAGCCCCACCTGCACGGTGATGGTGAGATCCTCGATGGCGGCGTAGAGGTGGCGGGGTTCCGGTATCCGCTGGTCGTAGGGCGTCCAGGGCACCGTCTCGCTGCTGCCATCCCCCCAGGTGATCTCGATCGGCTGCGGCGGCAGTGCCCTGGGGTTCACCAGCAGCGCCACGGCGCGAGAGAGGGCAGGTTCATCCCAGCGCCGCGGGGATGGCATCCAGCTGAGCTCCAGATCGAGGGCAGGAACGGGTGCGGTGCGGAAGCCGATGGCCAGCCAGCGCGGCACCTCATGGGGCACCACCCATTCGCCCCGGCCGGGGCAACCGGGTGGGGGCAGGAGCCGGATGCGGTCGCCGTTCTGCGGTGGCGTGGAGGGCAGCGGGTAGGGCATCGCTCACGCACCGGGCTACTTGCCATTGCCAGCGGCGGAATGCATGGCGGGTCTCAGATCAGGAGGCTGGGGACCAGCTCCTCGCCCTCGCTCTGCCCGTCGCCCTCGGTCTTCACTTCGCCGCTGTTCTCGCCCTGGCCGCTGGCCCCGGCAATGCTTTCGCCGTCGTGCGCCTCGCCAGCCATCAGCTCCTCCGCTGCGGCGAGCAGCTCAGCGCGGGTCTGGCTGCCATCGAGCAGCACCCCGAAGCGCTCACGCACGGCGGCGACGATCTGGGGCTTGGTCAGCCGCTCCAGCTCCAACGGTTCAGAAGTCGTCTCGCTGGCCCCTTTGTCCTGGCGCTCCTGGTGGTCCTGGCCGCCGGTCTCCAGCAGCAACCCAGCGGGCAGGAGTTCGTCGCTCTCTGCTTCCAGAGCGGCTGGTTCCCCGTCCTCCTCGTCCCCGTCGTCCTCCAGCTCCAGTTCCGGCTGGGGCGGGTGAATCGTCCAGCCCAGGCGGCGCCAGCCGTCGGCGTGGACCGGGTAGATGATCCGGTCCTGTTCGCCTTCCTTGGAGATCAGCAGCATCCCGGCGGGGGCCGCCAGTCCGTCTTCGATCGGTGCCATGGGTCGGCCCTCAGAAGGTGAGGCCGGCATAGGCGCCGGCCGGAGCGACGGTCACATCGCTGGGGTTGGTCATCAGGCAGCGCACGAAGACCACGCTGTAGGCGCCGACGTCGTCAGCATCAGCAGGTGCCACGGCAAGGTTGCCGCCGTTGAGCGGCGCCTCGACACGGCCGCCACCGGCGGGGATCGCCACCTCGGCGGCCTGCACCCAGGTGCCCATGGTCCCGTTGAGCAGTTCGGGGGCCACCTCCAGAGTGAAAGTGACAGCGGCGGCGTGCCCCGGGTGGGAGGCCACGAAGGTGAAGACATCGGCCGCATCGAGCGGCGTGCTCAGTTTCACGGTGGTGCCGCCGGCAATGGTGCGCTCGTTCGGATCGGTGGCGGTGTGATTGATCCAGCCCACCAGGGTGGCGGCGGCATCAATGGGTCGGCTCATGGTCGTGTCCTCAGCAAAAGGGGGATCAGCAATGGCGTGGAAAGGGCCTGGTGTTGCGGGCTCAGTTGACGGCGGGGCCGATGTTGAACAGCCGGCCCACGGAGCGGTCGTTGCAGACCGCGAAGCCGACGTACCAATCCACCCGGGTGCGGAAGACCGGGGCATCGGGGACCTCGCCGAAGTCGCGCACGGAGATGCCGTAGCGACCTTCAAACGGGCCCTGCAGACCGGTGACCATCTCGTCGCCGAAGGCGCAGCAGTAGAAGCTGGTGGTGCTGCCGGCTTCCCCGAAACCGAGCACAGGGTGCCCGTTGGCGTCCTCATCCACGCAGAGGATCTCGGTGTCCTCGAACCAGTGGCGACCGTCGATCACCTGGTAGAGGTCACCACCGGCCTCACGGCTGGCGTGGCTGATCTGGCGCCGTCCCGCCTTGCTGGTGAGCAGCACCTTCTCACCGCCGTTGGCGTTGACCGAATCCACCAGCGATTCGAGCCTGGTGAGCTTGACGGTGCCGCCGTCGTTGTCGATGGTGCGGGGCCCATCGGGGACCAGCCGCTTGCTGAGGCCGTTGAAGGCGCGTGGATCGAAGCTGGCGTCACCGTTGATGATCGCGGCCTCCAGCGTCATGCGCATGGAGCGGACCTTCTGCTCGGTCTGGCTGGCTCTAGCCTCGGCGCCGTTCATGTCAACGATGGAGCGGTCCACATCGAGGTCCCCCCCGAAGAGATGGACGAACTCGGTCTCGTTGGTGATGGCGCCGTAGCTGCGGCGGTAGCCCTCGTTGACACCGCGGAAGCCGACGCGGGGCAGCTTGATCTCCTTGGGGTACTTGAGGGCACCACCGGAGAGATTGCGGAACGGCAGCCGGCGTAGAAGCTCACCTTCCGCGAAGGTCTTGGTGACAGCGAGGCGATCGACCCGCGTCTCATGCTTCATCGCCTCGATGAGGGTGAGGCCCATGGTCACTCCGGGAGCAGGGGCTCCAGCAACGTCACCACCTATTGCCAGGAGGGGAAAAGCGCCTGTGGGAACGGGTTTGAAAGGGGCAGGCGGCGGCCTTCCTCACGATCTGCGGCGGCGCAAGGGCTGCGCAAGTCGGCGCCGCTGCGCTCTGCCGACCCTTGCCCGCGCCGCAGGACCGCGCGGGTCCGCCTGCCATCCCCCTTCATGGCACTCCAGATCCTGCTCATCCAGCGCAAGGCCCTCACCCACAGCGATCACGTCTGCACCGCTATTGGGGTTCACGTTCCACCCGAGCCCGTGCTCAGCTCTGAGTTGCTTGGCTGGCTGTGTTTCTGCCCCCCAGAAGCGCTCACCTTCTCCAGGATCGGGCCGATCGTGGTCGCCCACGGCGGCGCCTGGGCGAAGGCCCGCGAGCTGGAAAGCCTGCACTGGCCGCTGCTGGGTGGCACCGTGATCCACGGCAAGGCGGTGGGTGTGTCCCGCCGTATGCGTGATGGCGAGCACGAAGCGCTTAGCGAGGGCGAGGCGCACCATGCCAAGCGGATCCTGTGGAAGCACTGCTCGGCCCTGGTGCAGCGCTGTTGCCCGATCCATCAGGCCTTCGAGCAGGGGCTGCCTTGGGATGAGCTGCAGCACTTCCGCGCCAGCGATCACGCCGGCCAGGCCGAGATCGTGCAGCAGAGCCGGCAGCGGCGTCGGGCCCTGGCGAGTGCCGCTGGTCGGGCCTGAGGGCCTGGGCGGGGTCGCCGCTGGTGGCCCCGCCTGAGCGCGGTTGCGACAGCAGGCATGTCGAACCCTGCGATGTTTGGAGGAGGAGCACCGAAGAGAGACAGATTCTGGTCGTTCAAAGCGAGCACTTGCTTCTCGCTTGAATCATCGCCAACTCGGTCGTTCCCAGAAGCGGCGAGGGATGACACCGCGCTCAACATTATTGCTGTCCTTGATTACTTTCTCTTTCCTTATGCCATCCCATCTTACAGTGAATTCTCCATGCTTCCTGTGAATCTCGGCAAGAAGATCTTCTGCGCTAGAAATCTCGCGCTTCTTGCGCTCGATTTCAGTCGCTTGCGAACGTTCGTATAACCCGATGGTTTCACCGTCGTTTCGGATCTCCATTGTGTGTAGCTTTTTGGCCTTGCCAGAAAGGTAGGCGTGAATTGTGAGAGTCATAGTTTTGGATTGTTGGAGACTGTAGAAGGGCCAGCTTGACTGTCGAGGTTTGTGATGGGTATTCAGGTGAGCATTGTTCTTGCCTCGTATAGGCAGTCCTGAACTGGCTTTCGCAAACAGGCGTTGTTAAAGATGTCAAACCGCTTCGAGGGGTATGGGAGCCCAATGAGAAGCCAGTCATCCCCTCTGCGAACACTTAAACTGCAAGGGGAATTCCCTTGAAGAGAAACTGTGGTCTCACTTGAACATAAGTGAGCCATGATCGTGCTTACACCTTTGTATGGTGTTCTTCCGGTTGTGACAATCAACTTAGGCTTGATGGACCTGATGACAGGACTCCATAATTGCACGCCGAACTTCTTGGCAGGCGTCAGTGCGGCTCCCAAGTCGCTTTCCTTCCTGGAGCGGAATGGAATGAGGCAGCCGGTAACTGCTTCCTCAATTGGGTAGTTGAGCATGGCGAAGATCTTGCGCACAGCTTGCTGGTATCCGCTCTGCCCTGGAGGGGCGCCTGCCCAGGATTCGACAACATAGGCACTGCCTGCTTCAGTGCTGTAAACGCCATGCTCTGGTGGGACACTGTCGCCACCGGGGTTGATCCCTAAAAACAAAACCTTTGGCGATTTCTCCAGCAATCCAAGTGGGTTGTAGAGGAAACGCCATCCAGAAGATAGCCCGAGGCGAGTGTATTCCTGCTGAATGTCGACAGGGGAAAGAAGATCGAGAATCATTGGTTGGCTGTCAGAGGGAACGACTTATTGTCAGTTGCAGAAAAATTGGGAGATGGTCATGGCAGGCTTCCCCTAAATGCACCAGCGTATAAAGATGATCCTATTCTAACTTCGGAATCAAGTGTTCTGCGATTGCAGTGTGCGCGTTAGTCTGTCAAGTCTTCGTCTCAGTTACGGGAGCATCGAAACCTGTCGAAATCTCTTTTCAATCATTCGAATCGAGCCTTGGTCGGATGGGGTCATCGGTGTGACCACGATGTGTTGACTTACTTTGTGAGCCCACACCAGGTGACGGTTGTAGCGCTTGAGTTGGAATCCATATCTCTTGGCAAGTTTCTCTATGGTTGATTGTCGGCGCATTGATAGTTCTCCTGAATGGGTTGGGTGAATCCTTGAGTTAAACTGCTAGCCAGTTTAAAGATCATCTGTTTCGTGTTCCAAAGATGCAGATTGAGTTGAATAGCCTGAGTGCCAGGTAAGGTAAGACTTGATTGCCTCTTCCCCCATCAATCTGTTGAGCTTCTCTTGGAGAACGATCTTCATTATTCGAAGCACATCTGTATCATCCCATCGCCGATCTTTCGGAGCGATCTCGCTGATTGCGTCTTGATCCCCCATGTAGGTAGCCCAGAATGCCCTATGAGCGGTATCGTCAAGCTGTGACTCATCGTCGAAGTTCTCAACAAACTGACCCACCTGATCCCAAATATACTGATAGTCGATGCCTTCTAGATTACTTGCTTGGAGAGTTCCGTAAAGCCTAAACACAAACAGGTCGGAGTCCTGTACAGCTCTTTCGATTGCATGATCTATAAATGCCGTGACTCCTTTCACCAATGTTGAAAGATCTTCCTTATAGAAGTTCTCCGCTAGCCGGACAAGTGCTTTGCCTTTTGCTTTTTCATCATCGGGTCGGATCAGTTCGGACAATTCTGCTTCAAGAGACTTTTGCATGATTGCGGAGAGTGAGAGTTGGTCTTTGAAGGGCTCGATCCGTCTGGCGAGTTCGTCGGGAAGCGAGATGGTGTACCGCTTGGCCATGGAGGGGCTTATGTACGGCTTGCGTAACCATAGGTTGGACTTGCATACGGGGTATGCAAGTAGTGGGACACTTCACGAACTGTTATGCAAGTCGTATGCAAGGATCCGTTGCCTTTGGGCTTTGGATTGCTCAGAGCCGGCTCAGGGAAAGGCTTTTCCCTCGCTGCCTAGTCCCGCCATCCGGCCATGACGCAGCCGACTGGCGGGATCGATGGGCGTTCCGGCGATAGCCGCCCAGCTGTTCAGCCCCCGGAGTACCAGGCTCAAGCCACACGGCCCGGCCGGCAGCCCGTTTGTCAGCTGATCATTTTTTGTGGCTCGTGAATCCACGCCAACCGTCTGACCTATCTCCCCTGGCCGAGCGCTGAGTGATGCTCCAGCAGGACGTTGATGAGCCCAACAGCTGTTGCTCTTCCTGAGGAAAAAGTCCCACCACCGATTTCGTGGCTGGCGCACGCAGGCCGCTGCATCGTGCGGGATGGCCTCAAGGGCTGACGCGAGCGGCTTCGCCGCCCTTGACCCCATCCCGCTGGCCGCTGGCGTCCTTCGCTGCGCCGGCCATGGCCACCGCTGCCCGCATTCGCTCCCTCTCCCGCCATAGCTCCGCCTCGCTGGAGCGGTTGAGCTTCATCTGCTGCACCACCTGTCCTCCCCTGCCGCGCCTGGGGGCGCTGGCTGATGCGCTGCTGCTGGAGCGGCAGCTGGCCAATCCGGTCACCCGCCCGGCCTGGATCCGGTTTGAAGAATTGCCTTATTGAGGGCCGCAGGCCCCAGCGGCCCGGCCTGGCGGTATGGAGCCGCCAGGCCATTGGGCTTTCGTCGGCACTGGCAACAGAAGGCAGCTGCACTGCTTCCGTGGCCACGATGTCGCCCCAGCGGTTCCTCGACCGCTTCCTGCATTTCAAGGGTCAGGAACAGCAGAAGCGGGGCGTGTTGTTGCTGCACCAGGCGATCAGCAAGCTCCCGGGCGGCGATCAGGTGCTACAGGAGGCGGCGCCCTGGGCCGTCACCTTCAGCAAGCCAGCCACGCCGCCGCTGGGTGCCGCCATCGCACCCCTCGATCCCCGTGGCAGCGAGGAAGCCGGCATGGCCGGGCCGTTGATCCCAGCACCGGTGAAGGCGGGCGACTCCTACCTGCTGGTCAACGACCGCGACCAGGACATGGAGGCCTACGACCACAGCGGCAAGTTCCTGTGGCGGGAACCATGCCTGGCTCGCGGCCAGGGCTCCGACACCGAGTGGCGCCACACCGGCACCGACACCCCGCCGGGGCTCTACAAGCTGGGGACGGCGTACCGGGACTGGGAGAAGAACCCCAACCCGCCGCGCGATGCCACCCTGCAGGCCTATGGCTGGTACAGCTTCGACATGGTCGAGCTGGAGAGCCAGGAGCAGAAGCTCGGCCGGGCCGGGATCATGCTCCACGGCGGCGGCACCGGTTGCGGCTGGCCTGGCGCCTGGGCGCCGCGGCAGACGCTGCTGCCCACCCTCGGTTGTGTTCGGGTGCACAACGTGGTGCTGCGCGAGCGGATCCTGCCGCTGTACGAGCAGGGCACCGTCTATGTGGGGGTGTTCCAGGAAAAAAAGTAGCGGCGGGGCCAGGGCCAGGGCCTGAGCAGGAGCCTGGCCTCAGCAACCTGCAGCACTGGCTCCAGTTCCTCACCAGCTCTGCTGTCACCAAGGCCAGCGCCTGGAAGATCGCGCCGCTCAGCGCCGCAGAAGCCTGCGGCTTTCTGGCCTGCGTGATCGTGGAGACCGGCCAGCCCGAACTCGAGCGGCTGGATGTGACCGAGGCCGGCAGCGGCCGGGGCCGCGGTGCGATGCAGTACACGGGCATGAGGCGCACCGCCTACGACCGGGCCCGGCAGCAGGCGATCAGGCTGCGCATCGATCCCAACAGCAACACCTGGCAGCAGCGCTACTTCGCTGAGGAGTACGCCGGCCTGCACGATCCACCGGAGGGATCGCTGATCGGCTGGAGCCGGGTGTTCGAGCAACGGCCAGCGGGGATGGATGCGGAGACGGCAGCGGCCTACTGGACAGGATCGGCCGTCACGGGCCAGGGCTACTTCCGCCCCGGTGTTCCCCACCTGGAGCGGCGCCAGCAGCAGGCTCGGCGGCTGTGGCAACTGCTGCAATCCGGCGCCCTCACGCTCAGCGGCCCGCCCAGAAGCTGAACAGGCGCCGGCCGATCGAGGGGCGCAGCATCCGGCCCCGCACCAGCCGGCTCAGTTCCCGGTAGATCGCCTCCAGCAGCTCGCCATGGGCGAGCTCCTCGGGCTCATCTAGGGCCGCCAGCGGCGTGTCGAAGTGGATGTTGAGGATGCCGATTGGGGTTCCTTCCAGCAGGATCAACCGCCCGTAGAGGAAGGTGATCCCGTTGCGCTGGAGGTAGTCCTGGCAGGGCACCGGCAACTGGTTGCTGAGCCGCACGAGGTGCCAGCTCTTGGCGCCGTGGGCCATCAGGATCTCCAGGTCCTGGCGGATCCTCTCGATCGGCAGGTCCTTCGATTCCAGGTCGAGGGGCTGCCGGCCCAGGGAGACGTAGGAGCTGACGATCGTCACCCGCGAGAAGGCGTAGCCGAAGCTGGTCAGCCCGGGGCTATAGAAGCTGCCGAGCGCCACCCGGCTGGCACCGGTGAGCACCGCCGCCTGGGCCAGGAGGTCGGCCATGTAGCGGCTGTCCTGCTGGCTGCCGAGCAGCGTGCCGATGCGGGCCATCACCGTGTCGCGCAGGAAGGCGCGCCAGAGCAGCCAGGCGGCCATGCCAAGCAGCAGCAGGCCATCGGCTGAAAGGCTGAGATGCAGGGGACCGAGGGCCGGCAGTTCCGGCGGCGGTCCCACCACCCCGGCCGGAGGCTCCTGACGGGGATCCGCCGGAGGTGGTGGCTTGGCGGGCCCTGCTTGAGCGCCGGGTGGATCGGTGCTCGGGTCGCTCATCGGTTCCGTGCGGTCGGCTGGCGCGAGCAGCGGCCGGGCGGGGAGTCGCGGGGGCAGGGCTCACCAGCACTTACCAGGCAGCGGCATCAGCCCGAGCAGCCCGATCAGCTCGGCGGAGCGGTTGGCTCCAGGCGCTGGTCGGCGGGGCGGATCGTGGCAAGGGTCTGCGGGAGGGAACGGGAGCACGCCTGGGCTTGTCCTTCGCTCAGCGTGGCCTCCTCCTGCGTCGAGGCCTGGGGTCGCGCGTCCGTCGCCTCAGATCCGTGCCCCGTTCCCCATCCCCGGCCGATGCCCTGTTCCATCAGTTCCTCCCACTGGCCGATTCCATCGCCCGTGGTTTCCACCACCGCGGCTGCCGGTTGATCGAGTTCGATGATTGCCGCCAGGTCGCCCGGATGGCCCTCTGGCTCGCCTGCGGCCGCATCGAGGATCCCGTCTCCGCCCCCGCCTATCTCTCGCGCTGCATTCGTGGCGCCCTGCTCCATCACGCCCGCGATCTGGGCCGCGCCATCCGCGTGCCGCGGAGAGAGCAGGATAAGCCCGAAAGCTCCTATCCCTGGGTTCTGGCCTCCCTCGATCAGCCTGCCCCCTGCGGCGATGGCACGCTCCTGGATCGGATCGCCGCTGAGGCTCCCGAGCCAGCCACCGAGCCCGCCAGGGCCGCCTTGGCGCTGAAGCTGCTGGAGCAGCTGCCGGCCCGCCAGGCTGCGGTGCTGCGGCTGCGCTACCTGCAGGGCCTGAGCTGCCGCGAGGCTTCCCGCGAGCTCGGCATCGGCCACGGCAGCGTCAGCCGCGATGAGCGCCAAGGCCTGCAGCGGCTGCGCCAGGCCCTCGGCCTCCGGGCCTGAGGGCCCTGGCGGGGGCCCCTCGGCCATCAACTCCTTCACCGGCAGCGACGGTGAAGGCGCATCACGGGGGCTGACCCTGCCGATGGAAGGGAAAGCGTTCATGATGACTTGCGAATGGGATCCGCTCCGGGAACGGCGTGGGTGCTCAGATCGACCAGAGCGCGTCGAGGATGTTGTCGAGCTGGGCGTGGTTGTGGTCGGCCCAGCTCATCAAGTAATCCTGTCTGGCGTGGTTGGGGCCTGGATCTTCCGGGATCCAGTTGCTGAAGTCACCCGCGAGTTCGGGGTGGGTGCTGGTGGGGAGGATGTGGCTGATGTCCTTCTGTTGCCAGAAGGACAGGACGGCGTGGGGATCATCCTGGATGATCGAGGGCGTCTTGGCGATCAGTTCCTCGGTCGTGATGCCGTAGGCGGCACCACGACCATCGAGGTAGTCGTACACGGCGGACCAGGCTGTGGTCATGGCGCGAACTGCAGTCCTGGGGTCTGATGGAAGAGCAGGCCGATGTTGCCCACGGTCTGCCGGGCAAGGTTCTCGATCCCGGCGCAGGTATCGGCCAGGCCTGTGCAGTAGGTGTTGATTCCGGGAGTGAACAGGATGGTGGAATTGTCGCCTCCCACCTGCACGACGAGTTGGTTCAGATCAGCTGCATAGCGCCGCATCTTCACTGCCTCCTGGGCAGCGACTTTTGCGGCGGCGCTCATGTTCTGCAATCCATTCACACAGATAGCCCCGGAGGTGAGGGCGAGCAGACCACTGAAGATGGGGATGGCCGGGCCACCGGGTGTGACACAGTCGAGCAAGAAGGCATAGGACTGCCAGCCGCAGAGTGTGCCGCTGACGGCGGCCTGGGCGCCGCTGAGGAAAGCGGCCTTCTCGGCATCATTGAGCAGCTTCCAGCTATTCATGTAGTTGTTGAGAACGACATCGATGTCGCAGGCAACACCACCATCGCTAAGGATGAGTGTTTTGCTGAGCCTGGCGTAATGGGTGCCGATCAGGAAGTCTGCGAGCCGGTGGGGGCCGGAGTTGAGTTTCTCGGCCAGGAAGAGGCAGGGAACGTTCATACGGATGCCGCTCCAGTTGGTGTCTGCGATGAGGCAGATGCCGTTCGAAAGTTTGATGGCGGAGTTCTGCTTCACGTTGTAGGTGCCATCAGGCTGTTGCTGGAACCAGCCGGTGATGGAGACGGGGATGCCGGTAGTGGCGAACTGTCCGTTGGTGAGGATGCGTGCCATGGGTGGTTGGTGATCTAAGGCTGGGGAGGGCTGTGCCCCCTGGACTCCCTCCTATGGTTCGGGTGTCCGGCAGGTGATTCACCGCCCCTCTGGTTGCCTTGACCACCCCGGCCCCCTTAGCGACAGCCTTGGTGGTGGAGAAGCGGGGGGGCTTAAGGGGACAACCCCGATGCTTGTGGGCAAAGTGGGGTTCCAGGACAACCAAGACCGTGCCGGCCTTGCATTACACCCACCTGCGCAGCCTTGCCAGTGATGGTCACATCCGCAGCCTGGACATGGAGGCATCAGGAACCGGGGATGCCCTCGTGGCGTGCGGGCTGGAGGAGGCGGATCTGCCAGCTCCCGATGGCGATCGGCTTCTGCTGGAGCTGGCCCGCGGGGATCATGCGGGGGCCTTCCTCTCCCTCCGCTGCCGCTCCAGCTGGCCCCTGGAGGAGGCCGTTCGGGGAATGCACAACAAGTACCACCGGGTCTATGGTCTTGAGCTGGCCGAGCTGGCCGGCTATGCCCTCGATGACGTAGGCCGCCGGTACGAGTACCAGGAAAACTGTCGCCCTGAGGCCAGGCATGTTCCGTTCCCGGTGGAGGTGGTGCGCAGCTGGGATCCCTCCCAGGCAGGCCTGCCGCACTGGGCCCGCCGGCATCTGGAACATCGCAACGACCTCAAGCGCTACCTGAAGCAACATGGCATTCTGCTGATCGGGTCGTGGGCGTTGCTGGCCGACTCCTCCGCCACGCGGGTGCGGGAGGCGATGGAGCGGACGCGGCGGAAAACCCAGCTCTCGGTGGAGCAGGCGGTGGATCTGCATGGGCGCTACCTGCCCCTCTACCGGGTGGCCAAGCTGGCCCACCGCAGAGCAACAGGAAGGCAGCAGGGCTGGCAGCCTGACGCACTTTTCCTGCAGCAGCTGGACTCCGTCCAGCCAGCGAGGCAGACAAGAGAGCGGCTGGAGTTCATCGCTCAGGCCCTGCGCGATCTGCATCGCGACCCATGGCAGGGGGAGGAGCAGCGTCTGCTTGGGGAGGAGGGCGACGATCCGTTCAATTCCATGGCCAGCCCGGCGCCGACACCCCTTGAGCTGGCTGAAGAGGGACCTACGGGGGTGGAGCTGGAACGGCGGGCGAGGTGGGCTGTGCGAGAGGCTGGGGCGGCCTACCTGAAGCGGATGCTCGAGGCGATCCCTGCAGCCGAACGGGAGCAGCAGATGTGCTTCTGGTGTACTTGGTTGCAGGGAGCGAGCACCCGCCGGATCGCTGAGTGTTGCCAGGCGCCCCAGGCCCGCGTGAGCCGGAGGCTGCAGGCGGAACGAAGGGCGCGGGAGATTGCCACGGATGCACTGGGCCGCCTGCGGCGGGACCCGGAGTTCCAGGAGGTGTTCCGCAGCACCGGGCGGCTGGAGGCGGCCGCCGAACGGTTGGCGAATCACCTGCTCAGCTCCGAACAAGAGGGTGAGGAGCCCCCCCTGCGCCAGATGCTGAGGTCCGTGATGGAGAACCTGATGGACCCTGCTACGGCAGACGGCACCTGCGCGGCAGGAGGCAGGCCATGACCCGCACCGATGTCTCGGATGATGCCATGCCGGCACTGCGGCCCCTGGCCATGGAGGCGATCCAGCTCACCGATGAGGAGATCACCGCGGCAGCGGAGAGCTCAGCGCTGGAGAGCGATCCGGAGCGGGCCTGGTGCCACTACCTCCGCGGCTTGGCGATCACCGCCCTGAAGGGCGAGCTGCGCCGCCGCCGGGTGCCGGTGGTGGTGGGCCCCGAGCTGGAACCCGAAGATCCGGAGCGGCTGCTGCTGCTCGATGGCCGCTACACCCAGTTGATCTGTGCCTCCCCGTGTGCTGATGAGCTGGAGGTGCCGCTGGGACGCTGGCGGGAGGCGTCAACAGCGCCCCAGTTACTGCTGGCGGCGATGGTGGATGAGGACCAGGGGGTGGTGCAGGTGCCCGGTGTGCTCGATGCGGCGGCCTTCGTGGCCTGGGCATCCGGGCAGGGGCAGCAGGGGGAGATGGCGCGGGTGCCGCTGGCGATGTTCCAGGGAGGCATCGAACGGCTGGAGCGGTGGCTGCTGCTGCTTGATGGCGAGGCGCTGCCGCGGCTGGCGCTGGCTCCCGCAGGCCGTTCGGAGGCGGGGTGGCTGGCGCAGCGGCTCCAGGAACGTTTGCGGGCTCGGCTTGATGAGCTTTTCGAGGGCCTGCTCGCCAGCCTTCCGCCCCAGCAGGTGCCGGTGGTGAGCGCCGCCCGCGGCGGCGGCGCGGGCGCGATCCACCTGCTCACTCCCAGCCCCGAAGGGGAGCAGGAGGGAAGGCCGGCGGCGGCGATGGTGTGTAGCCGGCCCACGATCTGGACTCAGGAGACGCTGTCGGAGATCCAGCTGTTGGAGGGGGGGCAGGTGCTGTGGCGGAAGCTGGCCCGGCTGAAGGAGCCGATCACCACCCCCGTAGCCTGGCCCCTGGAACCCCTCAACGGTGGCGAGTGCCTCGTGCTGCGGCTGCGGCCCTGGGGTGCCCCCGCAGGAAGCTTCGCAGAGGTGGTGCTCAGCGCTCCGAAAGCGGAAACATTGGGGGAAGCAGACGAGGAGCTCATAGAGGGGTTGGCGCAAGCGGACCCCACGGCCTGGCTGGGCGGCGCAAGGGCGGTCCTAGCGCTGGAGGGGATTGCACGGTTGCAGTGCCGGGAGCAAGAGTCAGGTCGATGAGCTGGCCATCACTCGTCACCCTGATCGAATCAGCGCTGGGAAATGGCCTGACACCCGAAAAGGATTTGGTAGAGGACCTGCGGCGGTGCCCTCTCTCTGCCGATAAGACGGCACGGGAGGGATACCGTATCCAGCTCCAGGAGCTGGTTGAGCTGGCTGTGGAGAAAAGCCAGGCGGAGACGGCAGCTTTGATCCTGGCGGCGCTCATCGAGCTAGGGCCAGAACATCCCGACACTGCCGCCAGCCTCAAAAACCTCGGCATGCTGTACATCGACCAGGGTGCCTACGCCGAGGCCGAGCAACTATTCTCCCGGGCCCTAGCGATTTGCGAAAATGCGCTGGGGCTTGGTCATCCCGACACTGCCCAGAGTCTCATAAACCTCGCTCTGGTTTACATCCACCAGGGTACCTACGCCGAGGCCGAGCCACTTTGTTCCCGCGCCCTAGAGATTAACGAGAGGGCGCTGGGACCCGATCATCCCGACACTGCCCAAAGCCTCTTAATCCTCGCCCTAGTTTACACCCACCAGGGTGCTTACGCCGAGGCCGAGCCACTTTGTTCCCGCGCCCTAGAGATTAACGAGAGGGCGCTGGGACCCGATCACCCCGACACTGCCCAAAGTCTCATATACCTTGCTCTAGTTTACACCCACCAGGGTGTCTATGCCAAGGCCGAGCCGCTCTTTGTGGGTGCCCTGGCGATCAACGAAAAGGTGCTGGGGCCCAATCACCTCCAAACCGCAAACAGTCTCAACCATTTGGCGTGGATCTACAATAGCCAGGGCGCTTACGCCCAGGCCGAGCCGCTCTGCTTGCGTGCTCTGGAGATCAACGAAAAAGTGCTCAAGACCGATCATTCAACCAGCGTCGAAAGCCTCAACAACCTCGCCCGTTTATACGAGAATCAGGGTGCCTACGTCAAGGCCGAGCCGCTCTTTTTGCGTGCTCTGGCGATAAATGAAAAGGTGCTGGGGCCCAATCACCCCACAACCGCCAACAGCCTCAGCCACCTCGCCCTTCTTTACAAAGAACAAGGTGCCTACGCCAAGGCTGAGACGCTCTTAGTGCGTGCTCTAGAGATCAGCGAGAAGGCGTTGGGCTCTGATCACCCTTCAACCGCCGCCAGCCTCAACAACCTCGCCCTTCTCTACACCAGCCAGGGTGCCGATGCCAAGGCCGAGCCGCTCTATACACGTGCTATAGCGATTAACAAGAGGGCGCTAGGGCCCGATCACCCCAGCACAGCCCTTAGTCTCAACAACCTCGCAGGGCTTTATAGCAGCCAGGGTGACTACGCCAAGGCCGAGCCGCTCTATATGCGCGCCCTAGAGATCAACGAGAGGGCGCTGGGGACCAATCACCCAAACACCGCCCTTAGTCTCAACAACCTCGCGGGGCTTTACGATAGTCAGGGTGACTACGCCAAGGCCGAGCCGCTCTATTTGCGCGCCCTGGAGATCAGGAAGAAGGAGCTAGGAGCCGATCACCCAACTACCGCCTCCAGCCTCAACAACCTCGCAGAGCTCTACCGCAGTCAAGGTGCCTACACCAAGGCCAAGCCGCTCTTTTTTCGTGCCCTAGCGATCAAAGAGAAGGCGCTGGAGATCGATCACCCCGATACCATCACCTGCCTCAACAATGTGAGCTTCTTCCTGTTGATCCAAGGGGATCTAGTCGAAAGTCATCACCTGCTCAGCCTTGCTCTGAATCGCCAGATGCGATGGCTCATCCGCGAACTTCCCTTGCTCTGCACCAGCAAGCGATTCTCATTCCTACGCAAGCACAAGGGAGGGGGCAACATCGCGGCAAGCTTCGCCTTTCTCCGCGACGAATTCGTGCCCATGGCGCTTTGGTGTCGCTTCAACCTCCACGGCCTGCTGCAGGAGATCGAGCGTCGGCAGCTCCTTCTCAGCGGCCTGGGTGGCTCCTGGGTGGTGCTGGTGGAGACGTTGCGTGGGCTTGTCAATCACCTGGCCTCCACCACCCTGGCTCCGACCCAGCGGCAGCAACTCCAACTACAGCGGGACGAGCTTGAGGCGAAACTGTTCCACGCCTTTCCCCAGCTCGCCATCCCCTTAGTGGAGGTAGATGAAGTGGCGGCTTGCCTGCAGGCCGGGAGCCTGCTGATCGAGTTCCAGCGCTTCACGCCCTATGGGCCAAATGACGCCCTGATCGATTCCTCTCCCCGCTACCTGGCCCTTCTGCTACCGGGGGACAAGCCTCCAGTTGCAGTGGATTTGGGGCCGGCATTGCTTCTAGAGCAGGCTATCGAGGATGCCCTGCTTGCCAGCGCGGAGGAACTCGACGACGCAGACACTCTTTGGGACGCAGTCTCCGAGCGGCTCCTCTCTCCACTGCGTGAGCATTTGAGCGACTGCAGGCAATGCTTCCTTTGTCCCGATGGCGAACTTCACCGGGTGGCCTTCAGGGCGCTCACGTTCCCTGGTGCTCCCAGAGCGCGCTTTGCCGAGGAGTGCCAGCTCCATCTGCTGGCCAGTGGCCGCCAACTGCTCCCCCACGAGCCCACCCCGAGCCAGGGCACCCGCTCCCTTGTGGTGGCCGCTCCCACCTTCCATCATCCGAGCGCAACTGACCCCGCCTCCACGGACATTCCCCCCGGCCAGAAGCGCTCCCGAGACATGGGGGGCCTGGCGGCATGGGGACCGCTGCCTGCCACGGCGGTGGAGGGCCGCCAGGTGGCCGAATTCCTTGACGGCGCCTTGCTGCTGGGGGAAGCAGCTTCAACGCGGAACCTGCAGCAGGTCCGCCATCCGCGGGTGTTGCACGTGGCCAGCCACGGCTATTTCCTCCCGGATCAGGACACGGCCACGTTCTCACCCGATCTCCCCTTTCGCTCCGAGCTGCCCATGGGTCTGTTGGCGTCCTTCAGCGGCGAAGATCCCATGCTCCGCAGCGGTCTGGTGTTGGCCGGTGCTAACGATCCCTACCGCGATCCAGAAGACGACGGCTATCTCACCGCCCTCGAGGCCACCCACCTCGATCTGCACGGTACCGAGCTGGTGACCCTCTCCGCCTGCGACACCGGCCGGGGCGACATCCGCACCGGGGAGGGGGTCTATGGGCTCCAGCGTGCACTGATCGTGGCCGGCGCCCGCTCCACCCTCCTCAGCCTCTGGAAGGTGCCCGACGAGCCCACTTGCGCCTTCATGCTGCGCTTCTACACCTTGCTCAAGAAGGGAGCGGGTCGCTCAGATGCGCTGCTCTGCGTGCAACAGGAATTCCGCCGTCACGAGAACTTCGCTTGGCGCCACCCCCACTACTGGGCTGCCTGGCAACTGGTGGGCGACTGGCGGCCGATCGAGGGTCTAGGCATGCCTTACTAGTGCCAAATCGTGACTGAACATTCCGAGTCATCAGGCTTCCAAGGAATCAATATCGAATCAGCATATAGTGCTCAAGTCTCGTCATCACTTGAAGCTCTCCGCCTCAGAATCTCCAATCGTTTTATCTCCGGAGAGCATCAACCCTTAAATGAACTGATTAGCCACTTGAGTCTGTGCGGGGAAATCCTCGGAAGGCAGCACCCGCAAACCTTGATCGCGATCAGCCTTGTTACAGGCTCCATCACTGAAGATGCTATATCTGAAGTCGACCAACCTTATTTGGTATCAGCTCTTGCGGTATTGCGAGACTTTTTAGACCCCGACAACCCACTTCTTCAAGCCTGCTTATTGGTTGCCGGAAACCACAGGCTTGATGAAGGAGATTTCGAGATGGGAGACCGGCTCTACGCAGAGGCTCGTGAGCTATACGAACGACAACTGAGCCCTGTAGATCAGAGCTTGGCCGATTTCATAATCTCCCAAGCCAAGCTCTTTGACAGCAAGATACTCATTCATTTGGGATCAACTTGCGAGATAAGAGGTGATTATGTTTCTGCTGAGGCTTGCTATAAACGTGCCTTAGAGATCACTGAGGGGATTCAGGAAGAGCTTCGCCTCGTTAATGCGACACATCTAGATCATACGGCAAAGATCTTGGATCTCATCGCAAATTTATACATTATAACTAGTGAGAAAGAAGAATCCGATTCGTTTCATCCACACTTCACGGTGATCGAAAAGCAACCAGCCAGGCAGCAGAAAATAGGTGCTGATGGTCAAGAGCGACCAGCATGGATCCATGACACCCGAGCTGCCTATTCAAAAGCCCAGCCTTTGTTGGAGAGGTCTCTACTGATAAGAATGAAGCTGTTGGGCATCGATGATCTCAACACTATGCAATCTCGTAGTAGGCTTGCATGGCTCTATTTGCGTCAAGGTCTTTATACGAAAGCTGAAGCTATACTTGAACAATCCTTGCAGATCGCTGAGCACTCTCTCGGAGCAGACGATCTTGAGACCGCGTCTATATTAGCCGGTCTAAGCGAAATCCATTTCAATGGGCTTCAGTATTCCAAGGCTGTTCCCTATGGAGAGCGAGCCCTAAGAATGCGAGAATCTAGATTAGGACTAGATCACCTAGATACAATTGCATCTCTAAACAACCTTGGCAGCCTATATGCAGAGATTGGGCAGTTCAGCAAGGCTGAGGCCGCTTTTCTGCGTTTACTGAATGCTTCGGAAACTGTCCATGGCAAGGATGACCCTATTGCCGCGGTCGCACTCACAAACATCGGGTGGTTCTACATTGGTTATGGCTCATATACTAAGGCAGAAGCCCATCTTAATCGTGCCCTCGCAATTCGTACAAAGTCGCTGGGACACGGTCATCTAGATACGGCTGATACAATCGACAAACTGGGAACTCTTTTCTCTCAGCAAGGTAGATTCTCCGAAGCAAAAGACCATTATGAGACTGCATTGACAATAAGACTAAATGCACTGGGTGATAACCATTCACTGATAAGTGGTTCCTTGGCCAATCTAGCTTCTGTTTACTGGAGTCAAGGCGACTATTATCTCGCTGAACGCATGTATATTCATGCTCTAGAGTCTATCGAGAATGAGCTAGGCCCCAATCACCTATCTACTGCTATATTCTTGCATAACCTAGCCAGTTTCTGGAGTAGTTTCGGAGGCTATGCTAAAGCCGAAACGCTACTTCTGCGTTCGCTATCTATCCGTAAGGAAGAGCTGGGAGCCGAGCATCCCACAACAGCGAGAACACTCCTGACGCTAGCTTCAGTCTTTCTTAAGAGGAATGATTACCGACAAGCTCAGTTACATCTAGAAGTAGCCCTGGAGATTACGGAGAAAGCGCTCGGGCCAGTTCACCCTGATACGGCTTGGGCCCTAGAGATACAAGCCGAAGTCTATCAAAGACAAGGTGACTTTAGCAATGCTTTACCGCTCTACGATCGAGCGTTGAGCATCAAAAAAGAGGCTTTTGGAGTAGATCACCTCTCAACAGCCAGAACATTTTTTTCCATCGCGGAACTCTATCTTGTTCAGTATTGCGATTCCAATGCAGAACTTATGCTTCGCAATGGGATCGACAGCCAAGTTCTCTTTCTTCTACGTGAGCTTCCTCTTCTGCCCTTAAGCATGCGCCAGGAACAGGTCGCGGCACTTGGCAATATCTGGCGGATGGCTTTTGCAATTGCTGATAGGACATACTCCACTGCCTCCCTTGCACTATACGCTCGTCTCAATCGGCATGGGCTGCTGCAAGAGATTCAACGGCGTCAATTTTCATTGAAAATGGCCAAATCAACTCATCGAGTGGTCATTGACCGCATTGCTGAGCTAAATGTTAGGTTGACAGCGGTTACTGTAACTGCAGGCCAGCGGAGGACCTTGCTTAGTGAGCGTGCTGAGCTGGAGAGGCAACTCTACCGAGCTCTACCAAAGCTCGAACCCAGACTCGTGCAAACAAGTGAAGTAGCAGCCAATCTTCCAAATGATGGCATTTTGGTGGAGTTTCAGAGGTTCTCGCCACTTGATGATGATTACTGCCATGAATTGCGATGGGGAAAGTCCCGCTACCTCGCACTACTGCTTCGGCCTGATGGCTCGACCCTTGCGGTGCCTCTAGGTGAGGAATCCATTATTGAGACCCTGGTTGAAAATGCCCTTGAAGCCAGCGAGCAGGCACTTGGTGATGCGCTTGATTCTTGGGCATTGGTGGTTGATCTAGTTATTACACCTCTGCTTCCTTACATTAGTGGCTTTAGGCAGTGGTTCCTATGTCCCGATGGTGAACTCCATAGGATTCCATTCGCTGCACTTCCTGCACCCCAGGCATCGGACAGGTGCTTGTCGGAAGTTGTCGAGTTGCGGCTTCTCACCACAGGCCGAGATCTTTTGCGACTGCAGCAAGAAAATCAACCATGCTTTTCCCCATTGGTGGTGGCAGATCCGGCCTACGATTTAAACTATCTGACCACTGATATTGATTCGACTAACAGTCTTTCCTCCGATTATGAGTCGCGTGGACGCTCCGTTGACATGCCTCGCGTTTACTGGGAACCTCTTCCTTACACCGCTACTGAAGGTAGAAGAGTGGCTGATCTTTTGAACACCATTCCTCTGATGCAGGCTGAAGCAACTGTCTGTCGAATCCAGTCAGCTCCAGCTCCGAAAATTCTTCACATCGCAACTCACGGATTCTTTCTCCCGGATCAAGTGCAGGCAGATCCGCATCGTCAGGTGATCGATCCTGCCCACCCGCTCACAGCGATGCTTGGAGAGGATCCGTTGCTCCGCAGCGGCTTGGTCCTTGCCGGAGCCAACCAGCCACAGGCCAACCTCACTGACGATGGGTATCTCACGGCGGCGGAAGTATGTGAATTGCAGCTTCAGGGCACCGAGCTTGCTGTCATGTCTGCGTGCTCTACCGGCCGAGGGGACATCCAGACCGGTGAAGGTGTTTACGGTCTCCAGAGAGCCTTTACTGTGGCGGGTGCACGCAGCACCCTTCTTTCGCTGTGGAAGGTTGATGACGAGGCAACCGCCGCCTTCATGGAGATCTTCTACCGGCAGCTGCTGAATGGCGTGTCCCGCAGCCATGCGCTGGTGACTGCGCAAACGCAGTTCCGCAGCCACCCCAACATCGCTTGGCGCCATCCGTACTACTGGGCCGCCTGGCAACTGGTGGGCGACTGGGGGCCGATCCAGGGGCTCTGAGCCCCGCCGCCCACCGGTGGTCTGACTGAATCAGCTCCGAGCCGGGCGAACCACAGGAGGGTGTTCTGCTTCCCTCCGATGAACCACCATCGCCAGCTCGAGGCCATCGCCGCCGAAGATCCCCTCCTGACAATTCTCCCCACGATCCAGCTCGCGGGGACGCACCGAGACGCCGGTCATGCCCAACGCCGCATCCAGCAGCGTGGCATCTCGCGCACCAAGTTGCGCATCGCTCTCGCCTACGGCCGCCACGACCATCACCACGGCCAACAGCGATGGACTCTGCTCGGCCGCTCCCTTCTGCGCTCCCCCTATGCCCGCTTCTGCCGCGAGCTGGAAGGGCTTCAGCTGATTGGCGCCTTTGATGCCCAGGATGGCGCGTTGCAGCTGAAGACCTGCAAGTGGGTGTGGGCGATGCGGCGCCACTGACTCAGCCTCGAATGGCCGGAACCACGGGGAAGCAGGGGAGCCCAACGCCTCGCTGCCTCCCCTTCCGCTCCCATAACCCACGCCATCGATTCCAGCAGCTTCAGCAGCGAATCCCGCGAATTGCTCCGGTGTTTCGGCCTGGAGGCTCACGTGAGGCTCAACACCTACGCCTGCGCCATCGACCCTGGCGCAGCAGCGGCCCCTTGAGGAGCCGCTGAGCACGCTCCACGCCGATTGGGAGGGGAGCGCCTGCAGATGTTCCTTGCCGATTCGAGCAGCTTATCGCCTGCGTGATGGGGTTCTTCAGGTCGCAGGGTCCCTGCCCCGGCGGTGCTGTGATCAGCCGCTGCCCCAACGAGACACCACCCGCTGAATCATCCCGGTCGACCCGGAACCAAGGGGTGCTGCAGCCATCGCGAGCGGTGGCCGCCCCATCTCTTCCTTCCTCCCTTTCTTCACACATGCCTCTCGCGGCAATCGCACCCGCCACACTGCCGAAGACCACGGACACCGTCATCGACGCCATTTGCGCGGGCACAATTGGCTTCGGCAACATTTCTTACTCGCTGCTTCGGCGCGTTGCCGGCAGGGATTACGGCTGCTGGGATGAGCTGGGCCGGGGCCGGGCGATTCTCACTTCCCCTGAGCAGCTCGATCAATACCTCTACACCTACGGCCCCATGACCAAAGACCAATGGGATCAGGTTCTGCCCAGGGTGCGCATTCCCCCCGGCAGACTACGCATTGTCGATTACGGCTGCGGCCAAGGTCTGGCCAGCGGCATGCTGATTGACTTCTTCGGAACGGAGCTCGCAAAGCGGATATCGAACGTTGTGCTCGTGGACCCTTCCGGCGTTGCCTTGGCGCGTGCAGAAGCTGTCCTCCGCTGCTACACTGAATCGGCAAAGATATGGTCTTTGAATAAGCGGCTCGACGACTTGATCGTCGAAGACCTGATATTGAATGGCGAAGCCTACTCCATCCATCTTTTCTCCAACGTGCTGGATATCGACAGCTTCCAACACATTGAGCTCTTCAACAAGATCCTGAAGACCAAGGGGCGCCACCTCGTGCTCGCTGTGAGCCACAACAGGAACTTCCATGGTGGATCTAGCAGGCTTTATGAAATCGCCCAGGCGCTGAACGATTACGCGCAAAGAGGTAGGCTTTCCTTGCTGGAATCCACCATTCGCGAATTTCGTTGCCCGAAGGGGCAAAAGGCCATTTCCCTGCAGTTACGACTGGAGGTTCTCCATGGATCTGTTTAGTGAGACGCTGCCATGCCCTCCCTTTGAGATTCGCAGCAACATCGAGCACACATGGCAGTGGATCGAATCCCACGGCGGGTATCGCATTCAAGTGCCGGACGGAGAGATAATGTTCATTGAGCGATTTTTCGAGCCCAAGATCAGCGATCGCTGCGTGGCCTACTTTCTCGAGAACGATCGACTCGACTGGCGTACGACCCATTGGAAAGATCTCTCCACCGAGCAGCTCGCGCAGATTCGATTCACCCACATCAACTGGAAGCAGGAGAGCATACGGCTCTATGGTAAATCCGTTCTCCTGCCCAGACTCACCGCATGGTATGGCGATCGTGGCAGGAACTATACCTACTCGGGCATCCACTGCTGCCCGGATGAGTGGAACCGAGGCCTTCTACATCTCAAGCAGAAGATTGAGGCCTCCGCTGGACTTACGTTCAACAGCGTGCTGCTGAACTGGTACCGGAATGGCGAGGATCACCTGCACTGGCATGCCGATGACGAAGCCGAGCTTGGCCTCAACCCGGTAATCGCCTCAGCAAACTTTGGCCAGCCGCGCGACTTCTTGATCAGACGAAAAGATGATCATAGCAAGCGTATAAAGTTGCCGCTCAGGCATGGAACGCTGCTAATCATGCGCGGTGAGCTGCAGCACCATTGGCAGCACTCTGTTCCGAGGCGCAAGAAGGTTACAGGCTCGCGCTTCAACCTCACGTTCCGCCGCATCGGCCCCCCTGGCCAGCCACTCCCGGCTGCTCCGCCCCCTCCTCCTGCTGCGTAGCGCACAACCTGGCTATCGCCTCCATCGGCCACAGGCCACCAGCGCCAGGCGCCGCTGTATCAACAAGACCGGACCAGACCCACATGATCCCCTCACTGACGTGGCTCGCGGGAATCGGTTTGCAGTGGATGTGAGTCCTCATTGAGCCAGACCTGGATGGGGGTCTTCACCATGACTCGCGCCAGTCACACAGGGGAGCAGATCAACCGCAATCTCCTTGAGGCCTGAGGACCCCCGCACCGCCTCAGCGATCCTTGCCCGCTACAGCAAGCAGCCTCAAAAGCTCGGGAGATTCGGGCACGGCCGTCACCTTCGCCTGATCCGCCGCCACCCGGGGATCGAAGAGTGCGAGCAGCGGGCTCAGGTCCGCGCCGGCATAGTTCCGGCCGCTCACGGCCTGCAGCCGGGATCGAAAGATCCGCTCCAGCTGGGCCCCGCTGCACCGCCGCAGCAGCGCCGGCATGAAAGGGTCGAGCTCCTCGAGCACCAAGGGCGCCAGCTTCTCGATCACACGGCGGGAGTAGGCCCCTGGCGATCTCCCGTCGCAGGGGCACAGCCAGGGCCAGCAGGGCCTCGATTGTCAGGCTAGGCAGGGCTGGCATCGTCCTCCTTGCGTCGTCGTGGCAGGAACTGTCCTCGCGCGTTGCGAGGCGAAGCATGGGCCTGGCTGCCGTGGCGCCCACTGTCCATGAAGTAGGTGGCCGCCGACTGTCCCACCAGGGCGACGCTGGGCAGCACCAGGCTCCAGCGGTGCTCGCAGATGGCGGGGCCGGACGCCCGCAGCTCGCACACCCCCACGAACGCGAGCAGCACAGCGATCTCAGCGGCCACCAGGGCCATGATCGGCCCGGTGTTGGTGGATTGGCGGGCCATCCCCGGCGGAGCAAACCTCACCAGCTGTTGCCAGGACGCTCAGCGTCAGGTCGTTCAGCACCGGGGCGCGACGGCAGGGCCGTGGCCCCGGAGGTAGACCTCAACTTCCGCTTTGCGCACGACGCGGCTCTCGCGGTTGTTGCTGATCTGCACCTTGCCGCCGTGGACCTGAGCGGTGACGCGCCAGGGACCTGGGGTCACATCAGCTGATGAAGCTGGTTTGCGCGATGGTGGCGCGGCATTCGGTGTGGCTGTCAGCACTCGCTCGCCAAGAACCTCGGCCAGGAGATCACGGGTGGTGGGAGCCATGGCGACATGGAGCGAGGGATTGGTGGAGGCAGAGCAAGGTCCTGAGGCTTCCGCAGCCAACAGCGGAGCGGTCCCTGCCCTGTGGAGCTTTTGCCATCCCTGGGCCTCTTCTCGTTCAGCGACTGGCGATCGACGCAGCACGTCAGCACAGGGCGGGGCTGCGGGCAGATGGGTGGCCACAGCAAGGGCGCGTCACAGGTTGCCCTCGGCTTGCGGTTCGGCAAGGGCTGCGCAAGGCCGCTGCGCGGCCCCTTGCCTTCACCAGCCGCGCCGGGGCGGTCCTGTCGCGTCCCTCGCCAGTCCTCCCATGGCTGCACCACAAGGCCCCAGCTGCGAAATCCGCTGTGTCATCGAGCATCACTATCCCGAAGGTCCCAAGGGCGGGTCCCATCCCGTTGAGGTCCGCTTTTTCGGCAAGCGCGGCAAGCCCGTGAAAAAGATGCGCTTCGTGCCGGCCGCCAAGGCGCACGAGATCGCCCGCAAGCTGCAGGGCGCCAAGGGAAGCACCATCTCGGTGCTCTGAGCCACGGGGGCTCCGGCCCCCTTTTCAATAGGCACCGCCATGGAGTCGAGCCGGGTCATCCATAGGGACCGAGCTCAGCTAGGGCGATCCGGAATGAGGCCTGCATCCACATCTGTCCAGGTGAGCAACCCGGGCTTTGTTGTTCTCGCAGCCTGGAGGGTATGGCGTAACAAAAGGCACAGAGGGTTCTCGGGTCCGAGAACCAAGGCCATGACGATTGAGTTGGAGTTAGAGTGTAACGGCACAATTGACTTGTCGCCTTCTAACCACTTGGCTTCAGCAGTAATTCTAAGAAGGTCGGGTCTTGTGCCAGCGGTTCACAGAAACCGCCGAAAATCAAGTTGTGCTTCATCTTCATCATTATGAGATCATTCGATCTAGAGGCGTGGATTCTCTCTGTGGTTGGGATTACCAACGCAGGTCAACTGCCAGAGGATTCAAGAGTAGAGTTAAAGTCTAAATGGCCCGACCCCAAGAAGGCAGCTCGACGGCTGGGGGGTCATGCAAATTCTTGTCAGGCTGATCATGTACTTTGGATCATTGGCTTGCAGGAGGGAGTTGGAGTCGTGCCTTTTGAGCCAGTGGATACGGCAAGGTGGTTTTCTGAAGTTGCAAAACAGTTTGATGGCGTAGCTCCAGATATGCAGGATCTCATAGTCCCTACATCCTCTGGTCACGTTGTAGGCCTACTTTTCTCGACAGACCGGCGCCCGTTTGTCGTAGCCAACCCGTCTTTCGGCTCCGTCTCAGGGGTGGTTGTAGAGCGGGAAGTTCCTTGGAGAGAGGGTACCCGCGTACGCACCGCACAACGTTCTGACCTCATCAATATGCTGGCTTCATCTGTGGCATCGCCCCATCTCGAAGTGCTACGGGTGTGGGCTAAGCTGATAAAGAGTCCTGGGCACGAACGCAGTCCAGGCACTCATCTGCAGGATATCCAGTATAAGCCACACTTCGCGTGGACATTGTCGATCCAGCTATACGTAACCCCTCGTCAACAAGATCTCCTTGTGTTCCCAGTGCACCGAACCAGGCTGTTGCTCCGAGTGCAAGATAATAAAAAGCTGATGACGAGATTGCAATACAGTATTCAATATCTGTACTACGGCTCGGGTTCAACAAGAGCCGACTCCCACACGATCTCTAGGACCAGCACTGAAGCGTTGATCAATGGGCCAGGGGTTCTCGAAATTGCTGGAGAGCTTTATGAACCGCCTTATGACATTCAATCCGCTGATGCAGTCAGAGCGACATTCTCGGTTCGACCTGCCGGCTCAGAGGTTCGAGCATCTGCAGAGGCTCAAGCTACTCGAACGAAATCCGGAGGCCAAAAGAACGAAAATGTTATAGATTGGGACTGTGGGCTAGATTCCAATGGTGCGTAACATCAAGATGCAGAAGCTGAGCGCGTGGGTCACCGCCTTGACGTATGGAATCGCCCCGCTTCTGATCTAGGCATTCAGCCAAAGCACCTCAGTCACACTCCATACAGCAACGCCTCGGATGATCCTGGTTTGGCAGGGATGGCGCTGCCTCAGGCTACTCTTCGGCCTCACCGGCCTTCACCTCCAAGGCCTGCTCGATCACCCGGTCGGTGAAGGCATCGAAGTAGGCCGCTAGGGTGCCCTGCAGCTCCAGGAATTCAGGCCAGAGCGTTTCATTCACAAAGGCCCGGCTCAGGTGCGCAATCACCGTGGTGCGGCGCTGGCCGCGATAGCGGTAAGGGCGGATGCCGTAGCGGCGCAGCAGGGCCACGAACAGGTGGCGCGACCACTGATCCGCCAGGGAGAAGCGGAATTCGATCGGCGGCTCCTGGGGTTCCAGCTCCTTGAGGCGGGCCTGGATGCGCTCACTTGCTCTCTCGGCTGCATGGCGCCGTGCTCACTGGTCGGGCTGGCAGCGTTGAAACCGGAGGCCTGGGATCGGGTACGGCGGCCGATGGCGATCACCGGCGATGAGCCCGCCGCAAGGGTAGGCACCGGCACCTGTGACGGCAGAGGTGCTTCCGCCTACAGAATCCATCAGGCGCCACCGTGGGCCACCGGATACTCGCCCAGCCCCCCATGGCCGGCCGTCCCAGCCTCAATGTCCGCTCGCTGGAGGCTCTTGGCGCCACCCGGCTGGCGGAGCTGTTGCTGCAGCACACGGAGGGCAACGCCGCCGCCCGCCGGGCCCTGCGGCTGGCTCTGGCGGAGACCCGCGGCCCCCAGGAGATGGCCCAGGAGGTGCGCAAGCGGCTGACGACCCTGGATCGCTCCGGGCGCTGGCTCGATCGTCGGGCCTTTGCGCCGGTGCTGGCCGAGCTGGAAAGCCAGCGCCAGGCGATCAGCACCGCGATCGGCTCCCAGGCTCCTGCCCTGGCGGTGGAACTCCTGTGGCGCCTGCTGGAGCTGGCCCCCTCCCTGCTCGATCGTGTCGACGACGGTGACGACGCCGGACTGGCTCTGTTCCACCGGGCCAGCGCCGATCTGGGCCGGCTGGCCTGCCAGGCGCGGCTGCCGGCGGCGGCACTGGCGGATCAGGTGGCCGAAGCGGTGCTCGACAACCGGGAAGGCCAATACGATCTGTTGGTGTCCCACCTGGCCGAGGCGCTGACGCCGGAGGGCCTGCGGCAGCTGCGGCAGAGGCTGGAGCAGGAGCGGCCCGTGATCAACCGGCCCGATGAGCTGCTGGTGGAGGACGAGCCGGACGAGGCCGAGGAGGAGGGCGTGCTGGTGCATGCCCATGCGTTCGACCCCTATGGCCTGCATCCCGGTGCTTTGGACTGGGAGGGGGACGCTGACGCCGAGCCGTTCAGGCCGGGGGGCGACGACGGCTGGATCGGCAGCTTCGAGCCTGACGAGGACAATGACGTCGATGGGGCGGCCGACCCCTGGCAGCGGCGTCAGGACGTTCGTCTGGCGATGCTGGCGATCGCCGATGGCCTGGGGGAGGCGGAGGCCCATCTGGCGGAGTACCGCGACCATGCCCCCGCCGCTCTGGAGCGGCCGCGTCTGGTGGCCCGGATAGCCCGGCGCCTCACGGCCGCCGGCCGGGCAGCGGAGGCTCTGGCGTTGCTGGAGGGGGTGGAGCTGACGCAGGGATGGCGCAGCGATGGCGCCCGGCCCTGGCTGGATGCCCAGCTGGAGGCCATGGAGGCCATCGGGCATGTCGACGCGGCCCAGGCGCTGCGGCGTGAGTTTGGGATCGAGCGCCTGTCGCTGTCCCACCTGCGGGCCTTTCTGCAGCGGCTGCCGGCCTTCGAGGATGGCGAGGCCGAGGAGGAGCTTCTTGAGGCCGTGCTGGAGCACCGCAGCTTCGATGCGTCCCTGGAGTTCCTGCACCGCTGGCCCGATCAGCGCCGCGCCGCCCGGTTGATCCTGGCCCATCCCGATCGGCTCAATGGCGCCGACGAACCGCTGCTCACGGCCGTGGCGGCGGGCCTGGAGGAGCGCCACCCCCTGGCCGCCAGCCTGTGCCTGCGGGCGATGATCGAGGAGGTTCTCGAGACGGCCCACTCCAGCCGCTATGCGCGGGCCGTGCGCCACCTGGAGAACTGCCGCCGCCTGGCCGCCGGCATTGCCGAGTGGGGCCGGATCCCGCCGCACAACGCTTACGTGCGCGAGCTGCTGCGCGCCTACGGGCACCGCATGGGCTTTCTCAGGAAGCTGGATTTCGATGGCCTGCTGCTGCCGGAATGACCGTCGAAGCCTCACGGTTGGTCCTGCTGATGGAGTTGCCGCGTCAGAGGCGAAGGCGCTCCAAGTTGGCCACATTCACGTCGCTGCTGCTGCCATCAGCCCAGGCCACCGTCGCCAGCACCAGGCTGCTGCGGGGACTGATGGGGGCGATGGCAGCCACGCTGCCGCGGGCGAACGGACCCACGCTGGTGGGGGCTTCGGGCCCGGTGATCATGGCGGTGGCCTGCAGGAAGGCCCTCGTGAACCGCACCCTGTCGCCGATCTGAAGTGCTGAGGTCACGGCCTGCTGTTCTTGTTGGTCCATCGTCGGTGGATGCTGGGGGGCAGGCCAGTGAGGCTGCGACATGCCAGGAATCCACATCACCACCCAGGACGATCTTCCGGGGCCGGACGGGGATGAGCCCTACGTGATGTTCGTCAACCAGACCGCCTACGGCAACGAGCGCTTCCTGCGCACCAACGTGCTCTCGGCCCGGCCGGACATCAAGAAGTACACCTCGCTGCGCTTCCAGCAGGACATCAAGCGCCACCCGGATGCCGTCGCTCCCGGCCAGGACGTGGTGGTGGTGTTCATGCAGGCCCAGGGACTGGAGCCGCCGTTGACCCTGGTCTGCAGCGATCTCCACCTGGAGCTGGAGGGCTACCCGGTAGAGCAGGGGGCGGTGATCGAGATCCCGCTGCTGCCTCCTGGCTCCCGGCCGCCGGCGCGTGGCTTTGGCTGAGCACAAGGACCCCAGCAGGGCGCCGATACCGTGGGGTCGCACCCACGCACCCCCACGGCCCGGCGATGCCTGCCCATGCGCTCCTGCCGGCTGTGAACCGCCTGCTGCAGATGGTGGAGCAGGCCAGTGGCCTGCCGGTGGCGGTGGCCCATCAGGGCGACATCGACACCCTGGCCACCCTGCGGCCGGCCAAGGGGGAGCAGCAGGCCCACCTGATCCTCTACAAGCACCAGGACGAGGCCAGCAGCTATCACGTGGCCTTTGAGGCTGCCCTGTTGCTGCGCATCGTGCAGGTGCCGCCGGAGCTGCGGGTGAACCTCACCGAGAAGCGGGAGGCCAGGGAGAAGGTGATTGCCCAGGTGGAGCGGATGTTCAAGGGCAAGATCGGCCTGGCCCAGGCGCGCTCCGTCGGCCAACGCTTCTACGACGGGCTGATGGTGCAACTGCGCTCGATGGGCCCGGGGCTGTGGGCCGATCGTTGGTTGTTCGAGCAGGCACCGGAGCTGCGGGGCCTGCAGGCGGCGGTGCTTCAGGGCCAGGTGCAGCAGAACGTGCCCTGCCTCAACGCCGAAGTCGACGCGATGGGCCCTGCCGCGGTGGTGAAGGCCAGCCGGGCGATGAATGCGGCCTATGCCTTTCAGAGCGCCGAGCTGGTGGGCATCCCGCCGCTGGCGATCCCGTACCAGGCCTCAGGCTTTGAGGCCCTAGCCAGGGAACTGATCGCCATCACCCGCGCCGCACCCATCACAGCCGATCCGGATCGGGAGATCGTCGACGGCTGGGCCGAGAAGCTGGGCCTCTCACGCTGGTACAGCTGGACGAGGCCGTGATGCAGGGCACCGCGTTCGCGATCGAGGAGGCCACCTTTGATGCCTCGCTGCTGCCGGAGGGCTGCCGCACCCCCGGCAGTGAGGCCTTCCACCGAGCGGTGACCGACTACTTCCAGCAGGCCTATGGCGCCATGGGCGGCCAGGTGGCGGTGGTGTTCGCCGCGGGCCGGATCGAGGTGGCCTGGGATCCCTCGGCCGCCGAAGCACCGGCGATGGCCCAGATCCAGCCGTTGCTGCAGCAGCGCCGCTTCTCAGAAGCCCGGCCGTTGTTGGAAACGCTGCTGCAGCTGCAGCCCGAGCACCCGGAAGCCCTCTACAACCTCGGCGTGCTGGCCAGTGAGGAAGGCCAGCTCGAAGAAGCATGCGGCCTGCTGCGTCGGGCGATCAGCGCCGATCCCTCGATGGCCAATGCCCATGTCGCCCTTGGGGTGGCGGCCCTGCGTCAGGGCGAGCACAGCGAAGCGCGTCAGGCCCTGGAGCAGGCGGTGGAGCTGGAACCGCAGAGCCCCTTTGCGCTGAGCAGCCTCGCCAGCCTGCTGGCCTCCGTTGGTGACCTGGCGGCCTCGGCTGAGCGGTTTCGCCAGGCCCTGGCGGTGGCGCCAAACGATCTGATCGCCGCGTTGAACCTGGCCCAGGTGCTGCTGGAGCTCGATCCGGAGCAGCACCGCGATGAGGCCGACCGGCTGCTGCTGCAGGTGATCGAGGCCCAGCCGTTCGGTGAGCTGGCCAACAAGGCCAAGGATCTGCGCGGGTCCATCGCTGCCCGCGACTTGAGGCAGGAGCAGCCCGAGGGGTTGCGGCAGGACGCGGTGAGCTACTGCCTCCAGGCGCTGCAGCTGTTCGAGGGCCTGGATCAGCAGCGGTTCATCGCCGTGATCAGCGAGGTGGCGGCGTTGGGGCAGGGGGGCCTGGAGATCAACGAACCGAACACCTCCCGCACGCTCAAGAACCTGCCCGGCACCTGGAGTGACCTGGCGCTGGCCTGCCTGATCCATGTGGGCATGAAGCGGCTGACGCCGGATGAAGACTCAGGGCTGGGGATCGAGGCGGAGTACGTGGAAGCGGTTCGAATGCATGAGGCTGGACAGACAACGCGGTAATCCTTGGCCGATCTTCGTAGATGCGGAACCTTTTCTTAGCGCAGGGAAGGCAGGATTCGCTGAAGCCGGGAGCTCAGTTCAACAGAGCACACATGCCTAAAGCTTATCGCGCTGGACTCACTTATGATTGGATAGTAAGTGATCTCGCGGCTGGTGGAAGTAATGCTACGAACACCTATCTTTGGAGAGCCAGGCATCCCCTCGAGAATGCTGGTGAAGTCGAAGTTCAACGTCCTAATTACAGGTCTGGCCTGAGCAGCCAAATCGTCGCGCACAAGACACATTCCTTTGGACTTGTGGATATCATCCATGTCCAGCAAAGGTTTTAAAGACTCGAGGGCACGAAGCTCCTCTTCGACAATTATTGTCCAAACTGAGTGCTCTCCAGCCAAGAGTCCTTGACATGATTCAAATTCTCTCATTCTCAGCAAGCATCTATAGAGCCAACGGAAATAGGATTTTTGGGAGATAGGTTTTGCCTTAGATGGCTTTGCTTGTTGCCGGGCGATGGAGGGCTTCATGGGAGGGTTGCCCGAAGACCCTTTTGCGGAGCGCGATTCGGAGGAATGGAAGTCCTTCCAGGGATCAATATCATTGGCGCGAAGAAAGTCAGCTACGTCGCCATTCGCTTCAAGTAATTTGTACCAGTTCCAACCTCTTCTCGTTAAGGCATGACCTAGTGGCTCGACTAAGCCTCGGCTCCGCAACGCTCCTCTGCTTGGGCCATTTCCTGGCGGCGCCTTTTTACCTTGAGCCTTCCTTGCCAGAATAATCAGTTCGGCTTTCATGGAGCCGCTTAAGGGATCCATGGCAAGATCCTGCACGGCATCCACAACGCCTACTGCGAGATGGCCAGCAGCTTTTGCAATGTCGTCCCAGATACTCATCGCGCCTCTTGTATCCACTCCTGGGTGCCCTCAGCATCAAGAAGGTAGTTCGCCACCACCTCCTGCTCCACCCACTCCGGCATCAGATCCTGAAACTTGCTCAACCGGTAGTTCGGCAGTGACTCAGCGACATCCTTCCAGAGCTTGGCGTCGTCCCAGACCTCCGGAGTGGCCAGGCGCTCGATTGCATCGTGGAAGCGCTCTGGCGTGATCCCCTCCCCCTTGGCCTTGACAAGGAAGTTGTCCGTGGAGATTTTCCAGTCCCCGCCCACGGCTTCCAGGCCGTAGCGGAGGGTGGCGTTGATCTTGCCGCCGGCGAAAGTCCACCAGCGCACCTCTCCCTCTCTGAGCTCGATGCCAGAGGGACCCGACAGGAAGAGCGGCTGAATCACCTCTCGTTTTTCTTCGAGGACAGCGGCGGCCTGCTCATCGAGGTAGGGGAGAGCCGAGGAGGAGAGCAGGATATCGCGCATCTTCTGGCAAACCTCCAGGCCAAGAAACTGGGGGATGTAGCCACCCCAGGTGGGTTGCTTGCCGCGGGGGGCGGGATCCACGAACACTCGGCGGTCGTCGTGCTGGATGCGCTGCACCACCCAGCCCCTGCCGCCGAGCAGGAAACTGCTCACCCCATCGACCAGGCGATCAACGAACTCCTGCTGCAAGGAGCCAAGGGGCTGCCCTGCTGCGGTGACGACCGTGTAGCTGATGGGGCTGGTAAATACCGCAAAGAGCTCCATGAAGTTCTTGCGGCCAAAGCGCTTCTCCGCCTTGGGGCCGATCACCAGCTGACCTGACGCCTCCCGTAGCCCTCCATCGGCGAGCAGCCAGCGGATGAGGCGGTCAAACTCTGGCCGGCTGATTCCCGCGAAGTCCGGCACTTTGGACAGGTGAGCCCAGGCCTCTTCTTGGCTGATGCCACCACCGGCGAGGGCCATAGTCAGCAGCTGGTGAATGAGCACAGGCCAGCAGCGGTCCTGAATCGGCACTGCCTCCACCCAGCCCTGCTTGGCCAGCTCGATCAACGCTGTGGCCTGCAGCACGCTCTCGCTGGATTCGCAGAAGAAGGTGGTATTAGCGGCCTGCCCGTCCCGCCGGCCGGTACGGCCCATGCGTTGCAGGAAGGAACTCACCGTGTCTGGGGCATCGGCCTGGAGCACCCGATCGAGATCGCCCACGTCGATGCCTAGTTCCAGGGTGGAGGTGCAGACGATGCAGGCACCGCTGCCATCGGCCGTCCCCCGGTGGAACGTCTCCTCGGCGAGCAGGCGCTCTTCCTTGGAGACGGCACTGTGGTGCACGAACACGGTGGTGCCGGCCCGCCGCATGGTTTCGGCCACCTTTTCGGTGATGGCGCGGGATTGGCAGAAGAACAGGCTTTTCTGGCCCTCGGCCATTCGGGCGGCATCACGGGCGAGCAGGCGCAATTCCGGCCGGTGCACCACCAGCAGTTGGCGGCGGCTCGCTGCTTTGGGTGGATCCACCACCCGGCCTGGGCGCATCGAGGAGCCCTTCAGCCAGTCGAGGATCGCGTCGGGATTGCCCACCGTGGCGCTGAGGCCGACGCGCTGCAGGTCATGGCGCGAGAGCTTCGCGATGCGCTCCAGCACGCTCATCAGGTGCGCACCGCGATCAGAACCGGCGAGGGCGTGCACCTCGTCGATCACCACGATCCGCAGGTCGCCGAACAGCTTGGCTTCATCCACCCGCTGGGAGACGAGCATCACCTCCAGGGATTCGGGGGTGGTCATCAGTAGCTCGACCGGCTCCTTGAGGAACTTGCGGCGGGAGGAGTCGTCGGTGTCGCCATGCCACACGAAGCGGCGCAGGCCCACCATTTCGGTGTAGAGGCCGAGACGCTCGGCCTGGTTGTTGAGCAGGGCCTTGATCGGCGCGATGTAAAGGGCACCGACGCCATCAGGCGCTGACTCCACCATCTGCGAGATGGTCGGGAACATCGAGGCCTCGGTCTTGCCGCCGGCCGTCGGCGCCAGGATCACCGCGTTGGCACCAGCCAGCAGCGCCTCGCCGGCCTGCTCCTGTACCGGGCGAAGGCTGCTCCAGCCCAGTCGGGCGACGATCGCCTCTTGCAGACGGGGCGCCAGGCGAGAGAAGACGCTCACGCCAAGCCTCTAGGGAGCAGGCGAACGGTGCTCACCACACGTCTTCCGTGGGGATCAGTTCAGGACCCTCCTCCAGCTCATCGAGGGGGGCTGAGTCGGAGGAGACACCAAGGTGTTGCTGTTCTTCCGGGGTGAGGACAACAGAGCTGATCTGAGTGGGATCAAAGCCGTACAGCTCCATCGGCACGTAGTCGTCGTTCTCCTCCACCAGGTCGAGCTGGGTCACGAACTCGCGCAGGAACTGACGCGGCACCACGCCCACATCGCCGCGGAAGCCCTTGGTCACTTCCGCCACCAGGCGGTCGATGAAGTCGAGGCTCACTCGCTCCTCAAGAACCGAGCGGGTGCTCGAGGGATAGAGCTCGCGCAGTCGTAGGGAAACCGAGCGCAGCCGCTCGGCATCAAAGGGGCTTAGCTCCAGCTGCGGTTGGCGCAGACTTGCAAAGGATCCTTGTTTGCTGAAGCTGATGCGCCGATGCAGGGGTTCCAAGCCAGCAACCCCATGGCGCGTGTCGAAGAACTCCGGTGTGCCGGTGAACAGCCAGAGCATCCCTGGGTAGGAGCCGGCCGCATCGGCGATCTGGCGAATGCCGTTGAGCGACTTGTGGCGGGAGTCCGAGCGCATGCGCAGGATCGTCTCCGCCTCATCGATCACGATCAGCAGGCCCTTGTAGCCAGCGGCTTTGACGATCTCCAGCACCCCGCGGAGGTAGTCGAGGGCATCGCGGCTGCCGATGTCGCCCTTGATGCCCGCCACCTTCTTGGAGGCCGCTGCGACGTTGCCGCTGCCGCAGAGCCAGGAGATCAACGCCCCGGCTTGTGACACCTCGCCCTCCTGCTTGAGGCGGAAGATGGTTTGGATCACCCGGATGAAGTCCTGCGGTGCCTGCCCGCCGGTGAGGGACGCCAGATCAGCCTCCAGCCGCTGTTGCACCTTCTCGTCGAAGTCCGCGGCGTCTTCGTCTTCGCCGGCGGCGATCAGGGCGTCTTCCACCCGGGCGATCCAGCGATCAAGGATGTCGCTGAGGGCGCCGCGGGAACAGGTGGAGGTGCCCAGCTCGGTCATCACCTTGCGGTAGACGTCATCGAAGCGGTGGAACTTGAGGTCGTTGTCGGAGACGACCACAAAGCTGGTAGCGAAGCCACGCTCCTGGGCATCGAGCAGGGCCAGGCGGGCCATGAACGTCTTGCCGCAGCCATAGCCGCCGCGCAGGAACTTGATCGTGCCCTCGCCGCCACCGGCCAGCTCCAGCTGGCGGTGCAGCTCACCGCGCTGCTTCTCGATGCCTACGGCGAAGGTGTCAATGCCGCGCTCGGGCACTAGCCCCTTGCGCAGCGACTCGAACACGTGCTCCACGTCCTTGGCGGTCAGGGTGCTCATCAGCTCTGCTCCTTCACGTAGCGCTTGACCTCACCCACCACGACGATGCGGACAGAGAACGGTGCCCGGCTGGCCAGTGCATCGACCTGGAGGGCAAAGCGCCGGGCCGCCCGGGGGGAGCCCAGCATGGCAGCCACCTCCGGCTCAGTGATCGCGCCGTGGTCCGCAAGGTGGGCAAACAGCTGACGGATCTTGCCGTCCTCGGAGAGGTCCTGCAGCCACTGGGGAATTGGGCTGTCGGGGCTGGTGGCTGGCGCAGGCTGTGGAGCCGGCGTCGCCACCTCGGATGGGCGCTGCGGTGCTGTGGAGAGCGCAGTCACCAGGAAGCGGCACTCCGGGATGCAGGGAGCCACCTGATCGGTGCCACTGGGGTGAAACACCTCCACCCGCACCTTCTCCTGACTGCTGCCACTGAGGCGGAAGAACAGCTCGAAGGCTTCCCCCACCGGGGCCTGGATCACGCTGCCGTTCAGCTGGGCGGCGCCGCGAGCCTGGGCAAGCTCCACCTGCAGATCGGGGTCGTCGGGACACTTCAGGGACAGCTCGATGCGGTTGCGGCTGCCGAAGGCGAGGGCAAGCTGCTCCACCGTCTTCACCTGGATCTCCAGGCAGTGGAGGCCAGCCACCCCTTGGCGCTGCTGCGCCTCGATCTGGAACTGCTGGGAGGATCCCCCGGTCGCCACGCGGTGCTGGAGGGTAAGCACCGGAATCAGCCGCTCCTGCAGGCTGTTTCCGCCATGCACGAAGCGCATGTCGTGCTTGCCTGTGTCGAACACGGCGGTGTCCTCCGGCATCATCAACTGCCCCTCCACCCCCTGGTAGCCAAGATCAGCCAGGGCCACGCGCACCTCGCCGTCGTGATTGGCGGCATGGGGGCGGAACACATGGCGTCGGGAAGGGGTGTTTTTGTTGCCATGGCGCCGCACAGCTGGGGGCGCACCTTCATTGAGCAGGAAGCCGTGATCGGAGGTGATCACGAAGTTGCGGACGCCCGCCGTGCGCAGCCGTTGCCAGGCGGCCCTGAGGCTCTGCAGCACCCGATCGAAGACATCAAGCCCTACCCCTTTCTCGCCTGCTGAATCGATCTCGCGGCTGTGCACCATCAACAGCCGGGCCTGGTCCACCTTTTTCTTGAGGGTGTCGGCCTTGAGGCTGGTGACCTCCTCAAGACTGAGCTTGAGGCAAGGGCCACCGGCAGTCCGGGCCTGCATGGCACGCAGCCGAGTATCGGGGTTGTTGACCAGAAACTCACCGGCACGGAATCCCTGGATGGAGCCCCCATCGCTGGAAGAGAGGCTGGGGCTGAGGCGACCCTGGGAGACGACCGGTGCCAGCACATTCATGCCCACCTCCGTGACGGTGGGCAGCTCCGCCAGGCGAGCCTTGAGTTGCACCGTCGAGGCGGGCGTGTCCTGCAACTGCTGAAACAGCTCGATCGCCATCTCGTAGCGGAGCGCATCCACCAGAAACACGGCGCAGCGCTGGCTCTCGCGGTTCTGGGCCTGGCGGAGCAGTGGCTCCACCTCCTCGTGAAAGAGCTGCCGCTGCTGCAGGCCGGCTTCGGGCAGAAAGCCGTGCTCCTTGCAAAGCGCGTTGAAGGCCACCGCCCAGCCATCGGCCCACTGGCGCCAGAGCTGCCGCAGACCATCGAGTTCCACCAGCAGCCGCTCGAAGGCAGGGATCTGAGGCGCCAGAGCCGTGAGGCGGCGCTGCTCCAGCAGGCGGTGGGCCTGATCCACGGCGGCGCCGCGCTCCACGTAGCGATCGACTGCCTGCTGCAACGACGGCAGGTTGCGAGACAGATCGCCGGCGTGGTGGATGGCCTCGCCGAGGCGGGCGGCGGCGGAGATCAGCTGCCAGGTTTCATGCCGGGCGGGATCCTGCTGCAGCCAGAAAGAATCGCTCTGCTGCTTGCCATCGCTGCTCAGGCGCTGGGCGGCCCATTGGGCGGCGTTACGGAACTGGCGCTGCTGCAAGGCGTCGAGGGCAGCCTCGAGAACCGTGCTCTCCTCGAAGCGGAAGGTGTCGATTCGGCCCAGGTCTTCCGCCCTGGCCAGCTGCCGTTCCTCGCTGAGAAGCAGCTCGGCTTCATCGGCGGTGCGCTGATAGATGGCGGTGTGGCGCGCGCGCAGATGGCTGGCCAGCTCGCGGCAGGTGCTCACCAAGCGAGCCGGGACAGTCTTGGCGGCTTCTGCTGCAGCTCCCTTCGGGGCACGCTTGAGGTCGTGGACGTATTCGACCACCAACGCCCAGCTGGTGAGGATGAAGGCCAGGTCATCCCGTTGCTGCCGGGTGGCGGGGCGGCCCGATTCCCACATCGCCTGGCTGACGTTGGCCTGAGCCAGGGCCGACATCACGGCGTTGCTGATCGCATCGCCGAGATCACCGCTGTCGCTGGATTCCGCTATCTCCTGAGGAGCAGGCCGGTGCCAGTTTCGAGGCAGCCCAAGGGTTGCCTCCATGGCCCGCAGGAACTGATCGCGGGCATCGGCTGAGGTGAGCTGCCGGCAGAGCGGCCCATCGCTGAGCAGCTGCTCCACCACCTCCACCACGGGGGTGGAGCGGACCTGTTCGTAGAGACCGCCGCCATCGGCCTGGAGCTGGGCCTGCAGCCAGGCATCGGCCATGGCCAGCGTATCGGGCTCAGTGGCCACGAAGGCCTCGATCGCTTCTCCCGGCACCTGGCCGGCAGCCGCCTCTCGAATCAGGGTGCCAAGCGCCTTCCGGAAGCGGGTACCGCTGCGGTAGAGCCCCAGCACGGGGGTCTGGGTCACGGTGTCTTCCGTGAAGCCAGGCAGGTGAATCAGCAGCCGTGGCGGATCGGAGCCGGCGGCCACGGCATCGAGGTCGAGCATCAGCGCCAGATGACTGCCCCGAAAGCCATGCACGGCATAGGGAAGAGCACCTTCGGCGCGCAGGGCCTGGAGCTGATCCACCAACGGGCTGTAGTGGCCATCGCGATCCAGCCAGATCACGATGCCGTTCTGCTGCACCCGCTGGCGCAGCTCGGCCTCAAGAGCTGTGGAGATCGGCCCCAGTGTGCTCATCCACCTGCCCCCTCTGCGCCACCCAGGGCGAGGGCCAGCCCAACCTGCACAGACTGCTCACCGTCGGTGCCGGCTCGACCCTCAGCCTCATCGGGGGCCCGCAGGCTGAACAACTGCCCCTGCCGGTCGCTGAGGCGCTGCTCCATGGCAGACACCTTCTCAGGGATCACCGACCAGAGGCCGGACTCGAGGATGCGCATCTCGTTCACCACCTGGCGGTTGTCACCGCGGCCCATGCGGCGGATGGCTTCCTTCTCGACGGCGGCGAGGGCTTCGCTGGGGTGTGCTGCAAGCCAGGCCTGCCGGTGTGGGGCATCGCCCTGGTCGCCCAGATCACGGCCCCCGGGGCGGTAGGGAGCTTCTGCGATGCGGAAGTCGGGGCCGATCTCCTGCTGCAGGCGGAGCTCCCAGGCCCAGGCCCGCTCTGGGTGGTAGCGCCAGAAGCAGCCATGGGCCACCGCCAGGGAGGGATCGTTCTGACACTTCTCATCCACCCGTGAGGGCCAGTAGCGCATCGCCAGATGGGCCCAGTCGTAGTCCTTCTTCCCTTGGGCGCTGGCGAGTTCCTTCCACCACTTCTTGGGATCCTTCCACTGCGGCTCCAACAAGGGCCAGAGCGCCGCGGAGTTGATCATCACGCCGTCATCCGGATCGGGGGCATAAACAGCGTCCTGTTCGCGGGCGGGGCAGCGGCCATCCGTGGGTGGTGCCCCGCGCTCGGCGCAGTGCTCCACGGCGGAGATGAACTCATGGAGCTCCTCGCGCCAGCGACTGAGCTTGCCAATGCGGCTGTCCGCCTCGCGGGCGGCCTTGCGATCCTCGGAATCGCGCACCTGCCGCAAATCGTCCAGCTCGCCATCGATACGAGATCGAGCTGGGATCAGATGGTCGGCCAGCAGAACCTTGAGGGTTCTCTCGTCCATGCGGTGGATGTTCACCCAGACCACAAAGGTTTTGCCCGACGAGCTCAGCGGCCATTGGATTGGGCGGTTCTCATACATGCCCTTGTGCACATCCTTGAAAAAGTCCAGCCGCAGCCAATCGCGCAGGCTGCGGGTTGGCGCAATGGCTGAGCCATGGCGATACCAGGCCTGATGCAGTGGGGCCGCGGCAGCTGTGCCAAGGTCGTCGCGGTGATCGTTCTCCTCTAACGAGCCATCAAGGAAGAGGATCCCTGCCGGGAGGGCATGGGAGAGATCATCGGTGCTCGGATCGAGGACGCCGGGCTGATTGCTGGTGGTGGGCTGGCCTTCGTCATCGACGGGGGCAAAGCGGCCCAGGGCGACGCCGAGGGCAAAGCTCAGGTGGTCTGTGGGGGGCTCCGGATCGAGTTCTTCTACATACTCTGGAAGTGAATCTCTTGCTGGGCGGTCCACAGCCTGTTGGGCCCAATCTTGAGCCGAATGCCAGGGAGATGGGCCTGGCCCAAGAAATTCTGGCGATGGTTCGCGATGTGCCTCATGCGCCGTAAATGATCTCTCAACCACCTCAAAGATGAGGTCAGAAGAGTTAATATGAAAGAGAGGAAGGCGGTTGACGTCACCGCCCTGAAAATGCACGCCAGGATTCAACGACTGGAGAATCATGCGGGCAGAACTGGAATTCATCGCACAGACGGCCCCAGCGAGGTCTTCGGTGTAAATTGACGAACCCATGACGTCAATTATGCTGGGATATCGATGAACGCGAGCGCTAAAATTGGCGCCAATCATGGAAAAAGCGACGCCGAGGCGGAAGTAGTATTCAGGATTTCTGAGGACCGCTCTCTCAAACGATCTCATTGCCAGTCCTTGATTCCGCCAATCGATAAGCTCATTCAAAGGTTCAACCCAGGCTCTGCCCTCCGCCCCTTTTATAAATGGTTGCCAACGATCGCCACCCATCGTTGGTTCCCAAGGCTTACGCAAGAAACGAGCATTGTCCGCGGTAGCAAGACCCTGTCTTGCAGGCGCCACATCACCAATCAGTGGAGCACTCTGATACAGGGACAACTTTTCGGAATCCCACCAATATATTAGAGGCCACTCAGGCACAGCTTTAAGATCATGGGCCTGAAATCTGAATAGATCTTGCTGAGCAAGGCTGGCAGCACGCTTGCGAGTAACCTCGCCTGCTGAAGTTACAAATTTCTCATCAAAGATTTTCAGTGCCAATGCCGGGCCGAGAGGACTCTCTGAGCGCTGAAAAATACTTGAGGCTACAGAAACAACGACTTGTGCTGCGGAAATCTCCTCAAATGCACCCGAGCTAAGATCAAGGAGTAGCCTTAGGCTGGAAGTGCTCAGCAATCCCTCCCTTAGCGCTGAGTACTGCTTGATAAACATCCAGCCTCTCATAGTCAGCATGGCTGAAAATCCGCCTGGCTTTGCCAGCTCTAGTCCGCGCAGCAGGAAAGCGGCATAAAGATCAGCCTTGCCTAGAGAGTAGTGAAGCTCAACATAGCCATTAGACTCAATCCTGCCAGTACCCTGATAAGGGGGATTGGCGATCACTAGGTGATAGGCATCTTCCTTTAGAAGTCGCGTAAAGCGTACGCCTGATGCTAGTTGTTCGCCTTGCAGGCGCAGGCCGAGATCATATGCACTTGAGTGATGCGAAAGAAATTGCTCCAGCAATTCCTGAATGTCAGCGCGGGCTTCAGCAGCAGAGAAGTCCATCTCTTCCTGTACAGGAGGAGCTCCACCGAAGAGATCTGCTTGCACCTGCTGAGCTTTGGTCCGCAATGCCTTGAGGCGGCGCTCCTGCTGATCGATCACAGCATCCACTGCCTGGTCAATTTTCAAAAGGCTGCCAAGGTGATCTGCACCTCGAAGAGCCTGCAGGATCTGGGATGTGAACTCTCCAGAAATCCCTGTCTCAGCCTCAATGTCAGATCGAAGCTCAGCCAGGGCAGGATCGTCATCGGGTAGGTCAGCCAGCCTGAGGTTCGGTGCCACCAGATTCAGCTGTTCTGGTTCGATCTCTGGGCAGAGGGCCTTGCCTTTAAGCCAGAGCGATGCAGCTGCGATCTGCACTGCACGTGGGTCAATATCAATTCCATACAGTGTGTGAGCAAGTAGATGCTCCACAATCGCCTTCTGGCTCCACTCGGGGGCGTCTTGCAAGCCGCGATGCCTGGCTTCCTCCTGGAAAAGCGCCAACAGCAGTCCCAGCGCCACCACAAGGAAGTGGCCTGAGCCCACAGCTGGATCGAGGATCTTCCAGTCGCGAACGGAATGAGGCGCGAGCTCCACCGCCTCATCGGGGATCTCCTGCCCCGGCAGGAAGTAGGCCCAGCGTTGTTCTTCTTCCGTCTCCAGGGGCATCAACGCCGTGAGGCTCACCTCCCCCGCAGATCGCTTGGCACGCCATTCAACGCGCCGCTCCTCCAGCCGCTGCAATGTGCCATTCGTTTGCACCTCTGGTGCCCAGCCATTCTTCTTGCAGAGAGTGAACCACATCAGGCCCAGGCTGTTCTGCAGCATCCAGTCCACCATGTAGCGCTCGGTGAACATCTGGGTTTTGCTGGCGATCTCATGCGGCTCGATCTTGCCGCCGTCGTTGATCTTCGCGTCGAGCCGTTCCCGCTCTGGATCGTTCCAGTACTGGTAGACCCAGCCCAGGGTCATGTCGTCCGCCCAGCAGCTCTCCAGCTCGTCCTTGCTCAGCTCTTCCACCGCATGGCGCAGGGTGGCCGGCGGGATCGGGATCAGATCGCCGATGCCTGCCGAGCCAAACAGGCCGGGCAGGTCTTCCGCCAGCTCCTCAAACACGAGTTGCAGCAGGAAGCCAAAGCCCTCGGTGGGGTCATCGCGAACCACACCCCGTGCCAAGTCCCGAAAGTCCTGATAGGCCGTGCTGCCCCAGCCTCCCTTGATCAGGGCTGGCTTGCGCAGCGGTTGCCCCGAAGGTCCGGGCTCCTCCATCAGCCGCAGGATCACCAGCCGGTTCAGCAGGGTGTAGGCGGCCTGCTGTTCGGCCTCACGCAGAAAGTCTTCTCGCTGCCGGCGCCGGCCCCCGGCCGCCTGGGCTCGTAGCTGCTCATCGAGCCAGCTGTCCAGGCGCTGGCGCTTGGTCCTGGCGGCTTCATCGAGGCCGGCGTCCTGCGCCCGCACCGAGAGGCGATAGGCCGACTCCGTCGCCAGGCGAAGATCCTCCAGTAGGCGCTGGCGCAGCCCGCGGATCGTGCTGGAGAGCGCCTTCTTGGCTTCGGGGGTCATCGCCATCGCCGCTGTCCTCACTGAATCCGCACACGGGTTCCCTGTTGCACCAGCGGTAACAGGCGGTTCTCGATCTCCCGTGCCAGCGCCCGCACGTCCTCCTCGCTGTTCAGCTCGCGGTTGTGCAGTCCCAGGTCCACCTGTTGCGTCAGCTGGGTGACCTCGCCCTTATCGACCAGCAACCGATCCAGCGTCTCAACTGCTTCCCTCTCCGCCCGTTGCAGCCGAGCCACAAACGGATCCTTCAGCTCCTCCAGGCTGGGTGCGATCGCTTGCTCATCGGTGCTGATCGCGCAGGCAGCGAAGGGTTTGAGCACCGCATGGCTCTGGTCGGCTCCAAGGGTGCTGTAGCCACTGCAGCCGCGCACCTTCTGACGGCTGGCCTCAAGCCGCTGCTCCTGCTCCAGCAGCAGCTGTCTTCGCTCACTGCGGTAGGCGAGGCGAATTTCCTCCAAGTCGCCGTCAAGATCCGCCAGGCCCCGCCAGGGTTCGGGGCTCTCGAGTTTTTCCCGTACCCGGGTTGCAGCGGCTTCGACGTTGGTGGCCTGGATGCCAAGCCCTTCCAGCTGGCTGGCCATGCGCGTCACCACCGTGTGGGCTTCCCGCAGGGCCTCCACGGTGGCGTCATTCACCTCAGCTTCCAGCAACTGCAGGGTGGTGAGGCCATCGCGCAGGGCGTCGAGATGGCGCAGCACCGCCTGAACCGTGGGGCGTGTGAGCCTGGGATTGCGCAGACACTGCTCCAGTGCGGTGTGCAGCTTGGCCAGGGCGGCAGGTTCCTCGAAATCGCCAGGTAGGCGGTTCAGCCGGATCTGGACCTCCCGCAGGCGCTTGGCCAGGTCGGGGAACAGCTCCGACACCGCATCGGCAATCGGGCCTTCTTCCCGGTCGAGATCCCGTTTCAGGAGTTCGTCGAACAGCTTGCAGATCCGCGCTCGGTCCTGTCGGCTGGTGCCGCCATCGCCTCCTTTGCTGAAGCGGGCCTTACGGAAGCTGCGGTCTTTGTCGAACAGGTCCTGCACCCCGGCATCGCGGCGGGCGGTGATCTCAGGGCCGGTTTCCGGTTGGATCGCGATCTTGCCGTCGCGCAACAAGCCCGCCACACAGGCCTTCACCACACCCGGCGCATAGCCGTAGGGAGCGGCCCCCAGCTGCTTGAGCAGTTCGCCGCCTTCCAGGCCGGGGTCGTCTTCGATGGTCTGCAAGACCCGCCGTGGAATCTCGCCACTGCAGGCGGGCACATAGCGGCCGGTGTCCAGCTCCAGGATGCCCAGCCCCTCCGGCAGGAACTTGGTGGAGGCGCCGGTGAGCTCAGACTGCAGCAACTGGTTCAGCTCCGTCGGCAGGATCTGAATCGCCCGGAAGTAGGGGTAGAGCAGGGGCAAGGCCTGGGTACCGGCCGCCAGCAGCGCCGCCCCGAAACTCTGGCCGCAATCCTTGGGATTGAGGGTGCGGCCCTGGAAGTAGAGCGTCCCCTCCATCCAGTTCTGAGCGATCGCCTGCTTCAGCTGGGGGATCAGCGCATCGCGGCGGGTCTGCTCATCGAGCAGCAACCTCTGCCTCGCAGGCGCCAGCGACTCTCGCCGCGGCTGATAGCGCTGGATGATCGCCGCAGATCGATGCAGCTCCCGGGCCAGGTCTTCGACCGCATCGCTGTTGCCCGCGATCCACAGCAGCCGTGTCTTCAGCTGGCGATCTTCCGCGGAGCGACGCACCCAGGTGCTCTCCACCCGTTCATCGAGGGGCAGGCAACGCAAATCGAGCGTCAGACAGGCGTCGTCGCGGGGATCCAGCAGCTGGGCGTCGTTGGCGTAGCGGCCATCCGAGTAGCGCACCTCCCATGGGAATGGTCGCCCCTCCAGCTTGGGTCGTTCTGTACCAGAGACATCGCCCATCAGCCCCTTAAGGCTCTCCTGCAGTTGCTTGCTCAGCTCCTGCCGGCTGAACGGGAAATCAGCTCGCTCCCGCTCCCACTCCTCCCCAGCGGAGGACTGAATCTTGAAGCCCGTCTTCTCCGAATAGCCCAGCAGGTTGCGGCGGCGCAGCTCCTCCAGGGCCTGGCGTACCGCCGCCTGCTGATTGCCTCCATCCATCCGCTCGGCCAGGCAGCGGGCCACCAGCTCTTCGGTGGTCGGGTCCGTGTCCTGAATCAGCTCCAGCAGTGCCACCGCCTTGGCGGCGCGAAGCATCATCTCACTGTCCTCGCCTGTGCACTGGGCCTGAATCCGGGCCATCGAAGCCTGGGTGTCGGCATCCAGGGCGGTGTACTGCACCTCATAGACCCGATCGAGGCTCACGAGCTTGCCGATCGGTTGCTCCGCCAGTTGCTGCCGCCGGAACAGCTCACCCAGCAGTTGCAACAGACCGCGGATCGCCTGGTCATCCCCCTGGGCGCGACTGGAGCGGGTGCGCAGCACCGACGTGATCCGCAGGATCAGCTCGATCTGCCCCGGCAGCAGCGGGTACACGTCCACGAACTCATCGGCCGTGGTGTCCTCGCAGCCATAGGAGTAGAGCTTGAGATCGGCCCTGTGGCGATCGAACAGCTCCCGCAGCTCGGCCGCGCCCTCGGTGGTCTTGGCGAGGATGCGCTGGTGCACCACATCGCGGATGTTGGTCGGCGCCAGGTGAACCTGCAGCTGGGGCGGGAAGCGATCCTTCGCCCATGACAGGAAGGTGTCGCCGGCAGCCTCATCGAGCTTCTGCTGACCCAGCGCAAGCAGCCAGGCCTTGCCCCGCAGGGTGGATCCAAGCGCCGAGGCAAAGGCCCGCAGGCGGTCGGTGCGGTCGCGGTTGTTCAGCACATACTGCGACACCTCATCGATCACCAGGAACAAGGTGGCGTTCGGCTGGCGGTTCTTGAGCATGTCGCGGATCGCCTTCACCACCTCTTCCGGTGAATCGCGCCGCTGGTGAGTACCTGCCCGGCTCTCAAACCAGGCCATCGGATCCCGGTAGAGATCCGGAAACAGCTCGGAGAGCACCAGCGAGAACTGCTCCTCCGCGAGTTGCTGATCCTTCACGGCACTCCAGGGTTCCCCGAGGGTCTGCTCGGCCTTCTCGAGGAATTGCGGCCAATGGCCATCCCGTTCGAGCTTGAGCTCGAAGTCGGCCACCAGGGGCTCGGTGGAGCAGTAGCCCAGGCGCTTCTGCACCTGGCCGAGGGCGACGGCATGCACATGCTCGTTGTCGCGGGCCACGCTGCCGATGTCGAAGACCACGGCCATCGGGTCGATCTTCTGGCGTAGGACAGCCCAGGCCTCCTTGAACTCAGCCGCCAGGGGTGAGCTGTCGCGGTTCAGCCAGGCCTCAGACAACGACGTGCCATCCGGCAGCGTCATGCCATCGAGAGCCAGGCCGAGCAGCTTGGCAAAGATCGACTTGCCCGATCCAAAGAAACCCGAGATCCAGGCGGTGGGCAGCTCCGGGCCGCCTGGTTTTTCCAGTTCGCGGCTGATCCCCCGCAGCAGGCGCACGTACTGCTCATGGATGCCATCCGGCACGCGCTGGCGATTGGGGTGCCCCTCGGGCCAGCCGCCGGTGATGATGTATTCGCTGACCTCCGTATGAATCTTTGCCGGTGTCTGCTCATGGAAATACACCACCGGCGAGATATCGCGGGTGACATCCGATTTGAACAGGGTGCGGAGTGGTTTGGATGTCATGGCTCTCGTCAGGGGTAGATGCGGGGGCGGTAGTCGCTGTCGGGGTTGAGCACGCCCATGAACGACAGGGACGTCGGTCCCTGTTTCGTGCCCGGGTAGAGCAGCACCACAGGCACATTCCCTGTCTGCCCATCGAGGTGCCGCAGCAATGCCGAGGAGCGGAAGAAGGGATAGAGGCCGCCTGCCCGGCCGATCAGCACGAGGGTCTGATCGGCTTTGTCGGGATGCTTGTGAACGAAGTCCTGAATCAGGCGCCGGCAGTCGCCGGCCAATCCCTCGGGTCCCTCCACCAGGGGCAGCAGCTTGCTCTTGAGGTAGTTCAGGCCACGATCCAGCTGCCGCTCCGCCATCCGTGTCTCCATGGCGATCACCTTCTCGTCCCACTCGTCCGGCTGGGAGCGGATGCGATCCAGCAGCAGTTTCTGCAGGTCGATGGTGAGCACAAACCAGCCTTTGGCCTCCAGTTCAGACACCAGCCGTTGCACCTCCGCGCGCATCGCGTACTCGTGTTCCGGGCTGTACTGCACGATCGCGAAGCGGTAGTTGCGCATTGTGCTGATGCGCGGGCCGTCCTCCGGATCGATGAGATCGCGCCGCAGGGCAGTGATGGCCTCATGCGCCTGGCTGAACAGAGGAAGGGTGCCTGTCATGCCACCGCCAGCTCCCGCTGCTCGAGCCCGCCGACGCCGGCGTGGGCAGCCCATGCCGACAGGTCGGGGTGCTTCCAGCCCATGTCCACCAGATCACCCTGGCGGCCATAGCTCAGGTCCGGCAGGCGCTTGAGGCGATCATTCAGCAGGCTGCCCTCCAGGCCCACGGAGCGCAGATAGGGGTTCGCCACCACTGTCCCCTCGAAGTCCACCTCCCGCAGCAGGTGCAGCAGATAGGTAAGCGCGTTATCGGGCACCAGGGGGAAGACGATCGGTCGTGGATCGCGCTTGCCCTGGATCAGGCCTGCGCTGTGGGCCGTGGACAGGAGCTTGCTGGCCAGCTGCAGGCGCGTGCTCCCCGACCAGCGCCCACCCCCGGCCTCCCCCAACCAGGTCACCACCTGCTGCTTGCTCACCGTGGGCTGTCCCTGCAGCAACCGGTCCGGCAGGAAGGTCCCACTGAACTGGCGGTAGAGCGAATCACTGAGCTGCAGATGCCAGTGGCAGATCAGCTTCTGGGTGTCGCCCCCCATGCCGTTCCAGCTATGCAGCACCTGCAGCGCGGAAGGAAACGCCTCGTAGCGGGCCCGCAGATTCGTCAGCAGCTCCCGCAATCGGGTGAGGCTGCGGTGGCCGAACCACCCCGCCTCGAACGCGACCTCCGCCTGCATGGACTGCCGCGAGGCACTTTCCGCCCAGAAGATGCGCGAGTTGGCGGTCTCCAGCGTGCACTTGAGCACACGCGTGTGAAGTCGGCCTTCCTCCCTGGGTCGTGCTGGTGGCTTGGCAGCTGGGGTCCGGCGGGCACTTGCCTTCCGCTGCGCCGGCTGGCCCGTCGCAGCTGGCTGGCTCGCTGCCGCCAGGCTCGTCTTGCTGGTGGCCGCTTTGCTCATGGCTTCACCCGGAAGTGCGGCAGGGGGTAGCTGTCGGCCAGAGGTGCCAGTGCTGCCACCAGCTGCGCCACTCGACGGTCCAGTCCGGTGGGCATGGCCCCCTTCAGCAGGCGACCGGTGGGAACGGCCTCGGCCTGCACAGGTCCATGGGCCTCCACCCATCCCTGGAACTGATCCTTGTCCCAGCTTTGGTGGAGCGTGCTCCCGAGCACCTCTGCCAGAGCTGGCAGGGCTTCCACGGGTGGGAGGCCGCTGCGCTTATGGGCTTGAAGGCGCTCTTCGATCTGCTCATCCAGCTCGAACCCGAAGCGGTACAAAGTCACGAGCTGGTCAGGATCACTGGCCTTACCGCGTAATTCCTCGTCCTTGCGGCGAGCGGCCTCTCGCACTGCCTGGAGCACGGCCCACGGCCATGTCAGTGGCAGGAGCCGTTTGAGCAGGTCTTCCCCTCCGAACTCCGACACCAGATCGGTCTGCCACCAGCTGAGTCGTGGCTCCTCGCCGCCCTCCCCGGCCCATGCCACGGCGATCTGGGCAGTGAGAGTCATGTCGAGGTCACTGGTCGTGACGGCTTGCCTCCTTCGGCCTTGGTCAGGCAATCCGCCTTCTTCGGCGGTGAGTTCAAGCAGGGTCACGGGTTGGGCGGAGCTCGAGGCTTCTAGGCGGATTCTGATGGCTGAACCTCCGCAGCGCCGAAGTTCCTGGCTGCGAAGCGCTGACGGAGGTTGCGGGATCTTTCCACCTCGAAAGGGCGCATCAATGGCAACCCACTTCTTCATGGCCCCGACCGTCCGATCTCGTGGACAGCGCCTGGGGTCAGTAGCTCTCACGCTTTTGGGCTTGTTTCATGGAGCGAGGCGAGAGCACAGATGGGAGGAGTCCCGCAGCTCGCAGCGGGTACTCAAGCCCAAAGCCTCATCCGGCTCGCTTCGCCCCCCAGGGTGAGTCGGCGGGCCTCCTCAGCGTGCGCGGCGGGGCAAGGGCTGCGCCAGCGGCCTCGCTGCGCTCAGCCGCCCTTGCCCTCCCCGCGCCTGGCTTCGGCGTCCTTCGCCTGGTCTGGCCATGGCGTCCACAGCGTTCCCGATCGTGCTGCACGATCACACCAGAGCGGGCATCCGCTGGCGCGTCTCCATCCAGCCCGAGCACCGTGTTGCCGGTGAGGTGCTGGTGCGCTTCCTCAAGCGCGGCAGGCACAGCAAGCTGCTCGATCAGCACTGCCGCTGGAGCGCCCAGGGCGGTTGGGAACGGGGTCATGCCCCCAGCGCCCGGGTGCCCCAGGCCCTGCGGCTGCGCATCGAAGCGGAGCTGCAGCGGCGCCATCCGCCCATGGCGTCGTCAGCGGCGCAGGTGGCCATCCATCGCGGCAGTCTCCCGGGGGCGGCAGAGGCGATCAGCTGCGGGGGGATGAGCTTCTCGGCGTTCCTGGCTATGGAGCTGGTCGAGGCCTGCCTGCCGGATCCGTTCCGGAGGTCTGCGCGAGCCCACGGCCACTGAGCGCTCGCGCCTGGGGCGGCTGGCTCCGGATGGTTGCCCACCCTTTCTGCCGGCCTGCTCCCCTGTTGCTCCCCGGCGGCACTCCGGCCGTGGCAGCGCTGGGGCGCCTCGGCGCCCTGGCATGAGCAGGCTGCAGCGCCAGAACCGCCGGCCGGACAGGCAGGCGAGAAGAAGCGGCGGCGGTCCACCGGTTCGGCGGAAGGCTCCCCCATGGTGCAGCGGGCAGCCAGCGGCCGTTCGCTGCGCTCACGGGCTGGCGGTCGCCGGGGCGTCAAGGGCAAGGCAAGCCGCTGCGCGGCCCTTGACCCCCCGGCTTGCCGCTGCGGAGGGGCACCGTTCTTCGCCTCACTCCGATGGAAGCCACCAGCCGCTCCCCGTTTCGCCAGGCCCTGGCCTGCAGCCTCGCCCTGCTCTGGATCGCCTCTGAGCTCAGCGTTGCGGCCTGCCGCGCCTTGGGTGCCGCCCTGCGGCGCCTGCAGGAGAGCCCCGGCGTCTGGGCCGCCAGCAAGGCCCAGGATCCGGGGCGCCAAGCCGCTTCCGAGCCAGAGGATCCCCAGCAGGAAGCGGTGATCAGCGGCTGGGAGGCAGCCGTCGCCGCCGGTCAGTGGCAGGAGCCTGAGCCGATCGAGCCCCTGTGCCCTGGTGCCTGGTGGGATCTGATCGATCCCGGCGAGCGGGCCGAGGTCGATCCGGAGCAGCCCTTGCGCTGGGCCGGCTGAGCCGGTCCCATCAGAAGAGGTCACAGGTTGCCGCTGCGCTGCGCCGTGGCGGCTCCGATCCGCAAGGCTGGTTCGACCGCAGGCGAACGCCATGGAGGCCCGCAGGCAACGACTCGCTGCGTTGCTTGTCCAGCTGGAAGAGCTGAACGTCAAAGGCCGGCTCACGGCTCCCTGCTCGCCCGAGCGAGACGCCGTGTTGGAGGAGTGGGCTCCGGTCTTTGCCGCGGTGCTCGCCCTCAAAGAGGAGCTTGAGGAGTTGGCGTGATCAACGGCTGCCATCCGCCTGCCATGGGTTGACCACCGTGAGCGGCAGGTCCACCACATCCCTGAGGTTGCGGGTGATCAGCACCAGGTTGTGCTCCAGGGCCGTGGCCGCCAGCAGACTGTCGATCGCCGGTAACGGCCGGCCCATTTCCGCCAGTAGCCGGCCCCAGCGGTGGGCGATGGCCTCATCAATCGGCAGGACCCGCCCTGAGAAAAATGCCGGCAGGTCCTGCTCCAGCCAGCGCCTCAGGGTCTGCTGCCGCTCGCTTTCGGCCAGCCGCTCCACACCCCGGCGGATCTCACCCAGGGTCAGCACGCTCAGGAAGAGCTGGTGCGATGGGTGCTGCTCAAACCACTGCACCACCCGGGGCTCCGGCTCGCGGCGGCGCAGCTCCGAGATCACATTGGTATCGATCAGGTAGCCGGCAGCCACCATGGCTCAGAGATCGAGATCTCTGGTGAGGTCAGGTTGGCGATCCAGATCCAGCTCGTCGGCCGCCACCAGCGGTGAGCGGCGGATGAAGTCCACCAGCGACTCCCCTGCGTGCTTCTGGCGGTGATAGGCCTCCATGGAGAGCACCACCGCCACCGGTTCGCCATGGGAGGTGAGCTCCTGGGGCTGCTTCTGGGCACGCTTGACCAGCTCCGACAGGCGGGCCTTGGCTTCGTGGATCGGCCAACTCTGCATCGCCTCGTCCTCGCCTCTGACCATAGTAGTCATCGTCTGGCTTCATGGATGTGCCAGCCGCACGGTGACAGGTGCCGCTGCGGCGCTCGGCCAGGGCGGCCTTCGCAATCAGCACGCCAGCAGCTGGCTGCGTCAAGTCGTCCCATCGGCTTGCCCGCAAGGCGCCAGCCCGTCACCGGTGTGATTCGATGAACATCCGATGTCCAGAATTGTTCAGATTTCTGAAGCGCCCGGCGCGGGATTTTGGTATTTGAGGGTATATACCCCCAAATGTTGATTGTCGTTTGTTGATGATTCGGTTGTGTGTTTTCTGGTGCGTGCGCGTCTGAATTGCGGCGGCCATGGATCCCGTGTGGTTTCATCGTTGCGCTGGCTGGCGCCGCCAGAGCAAAGCCGGCCACGGATCCGTGACCGGCATGGTGTCTCGTTTCCCACCGGGTACGTGGGCACGCGGATGGTGCCGGGCTGTTGGCTGTTGGTCGGCTGCGCCTGCCAGGCGCCGGTGGCCCTCAGCGCCGGGCGCCGACGGGCTTTTTGGCGAAGGTGGCCAGATAGAGCTCGGAGGGGCTCATGGTTTGCAGGTTGTTGATGTTGCCGTTGCCGTCGAACTCGGCGATGGTTGCGGCCGGCCCGATGCTGCCGCGCTGCTGGAACAGGAAGCTCAGCACCGGGTGGGTGCGCAGGCTTTCGACGTGTTCGTTGGCGCCGATCGCCCCGTCATCGCCGAGGAGCACGTTCCCCTTGGAGTCGATCGGCTCCAGCTGGTCGCGGCCGTTGCTGTCCTGAGCGAGGCGGAACTCGCCGCCCACTTGCTGCTTGAAGATGTCGAAGAAGCTGCCGCGGTTGTCGCCGCCGGGGCGGCCTTCCGCGTCGATGAAGAGGCGCTCCAGCAGTCGCTCCTTGCGCAGCTCGTTGATCTGCTCCAGTGCCTTGTCGCGCTGCTTGGCCACGGTCCTCACCTTGCGGTCGGCATCGGCCTGCAGCTGCCGCTCGCGGTGGGCGATCTGGTGCTCCAGCTGCTCCTTCTGGCGGTCGGCCTCCTTGAGGCGCTCGTACTCCTCGGGGTTGATCTTGGAGAACTGCCCCAGCTGGCGTTTCAAGGTGCGTAGCTCACGCTCCAGCTGGTTGGTCTTGCGCCGCTCGGCACGGAGGGCCTCGCCGACCGGATCCGCAGGCGGATCGCCACTGATGGGTTCCTCGTCCTCCAGCTCCTCGTCGTCGAGGTCTTCATCACCCAGGTCAGCGTCGCCGCCGAGCAGGTCACTGTCGCCAGCGAGGGTGTCCGTGTCGTCCTCCTCGCCAGCAGGAGGCTGATTCGGCCACTGCTGCGGTTGATCGAAGCAGACCAGCGGCGGCTGCAGGGCCACCAGCTGGGTAGAGATGCGCTTGCTCATGGGTCCACCCATCACGGCTGTGGTTGAAGCGGACGCCCCATCCGGGCTGCGTCCACTCCAGCTATTGCCAGCCGAGCCCGCTGCGGTGGCCACCGGCTTGAGCAAGGCGGCAGGAATGATGCCTTCAGGCCTCCAGCAGGTTTTCGAGGCCTTCGACGCCAGGCTGCCGATGAATGCCGCCTGTCAGCTGCTGAGCAGCAGTTCAACGCCCTGCTGCTCGGCGAAGCGCTTGTCGAAGCTCAGCACTGGCAAGGCTCCGGCGCTGGCGGCTCGGGCCAGGATCATCTGGTCGGCCAGATCGCCGCCCTGGCGGAACTGATCCAGCGCCTCGATCACCGCGTCAATGTCATCCACCACCACGCCGCGGGTGCGCACCAACCGCTCCAGCAGCGCATAGCGCTCGGAGCGACCCAGGTCGTAACCCCGCAGGACCCAGGCCACTTCAGCCAGCACCACATCCGGCAGGTAGACCCCACCGCTGGCGATGGCCTCCAGGAAGGCGCGCTCGGCGATCGGGGTCTGCTGCGGATCGTCGCCGATCAGCAGCCGCACCACCACGTTGGTGTCAAGGGTCTTCACGGCCGGCAGCAGCGGCGATGGCGCGGTCCATGTCCTCCAGGCTGAGCACCCGATCCACCGTGGGGCGATGGCGGAAGAGGTCTTCCGGCTCGTACTTCGAGGGAACCAGCACCAGGCGGCCGTGTCTGTCGATCGAGGCCTGCAACCTGGCGCCCGGTGCCACGCCGAGGGCCTCGCGCATCTGCCGGGGGATCGTCAGCTGCCCTTTGGAGGAGAGGGTCACGGTGTCCATGGCTGAAGTGTAAGGCGGATCGCCTTACTGGCTGGATCACGGCCGGGCGCGATGGGCGGGAAGCAGCTGAGGTGGGCCAGCGGTAAGGGTCAAACGCCTTACGCTTGGTTCGTCGGCGTTTTGAGTCATGACCACCCTCACGGTCACCGCCAAGGGCCAGGTCACGCTCCGCCGCGAGCTGCTGCGCCATCTCGGGGTTAAGCCAGGCCAGCAGATCGAGGTGACGATCCTTCCTGGCGGCAGGATCGAGGTGCGCGCCGCCCAGCCCCCCGGCAGCATCGAGGCCTTCATCGGTCGGCTCGCGGGCCGCAGCCCAAAGGTGGCCAGCCTCGAGGAGATCCAGGCGGCCGCCGCGGCCGGTTGGGCTGGGGAGCCATGAGGATCACGGCTGACACCAACGTGCTGGTGCGAGCGGTGGTGAGTGACGATCCTGCACAGTCGACAGCGGCGATCGCAGCGTTGCGTGGTGCCGAGCAGATCGCCGTGGCGCTGCCGGCCCTCTGTGAGTTCGTCTGGGTGCTGCGCCGGGTGTACGCCTTCTCGGTGGCCGACATCGTCGCCGCGATCCGCGCCCTGATGGCGGCGGGGAACGTCAGCCTCGATCGTGCCGCCGTGGAGCTGGGGCTGTTGCAGCTGGAGGCCGGCGGCGATTTCGCCGATGCCGTCATCGCCCACGAGGGTCAGTGGCTGGGTGGCGACACGTTTCTGTCGTTTGATCGGCAGGCCGTGGCCCTGCTCCAGCAACAGGGCATCGCCGCCGAGCTACTCCGCTGATCGTGCTTACCATCCCCCTGGAGGGGGGTGTGCTGCGTGCTGCCGCCGTGGGTGCCGTCAGGCGTCCAGCCTTTGTTTGAGGCCTGCGCCGCCAGCCATCGGCGTGAACCGTCATTGCTGCTGCTGTTGTTGGCCCAGCTTCTGGCGCAGAACCGCCGAATGGTTCTGCGCCTGGCTGGTGCTGCCAGTGCCTGGGTCGCCACTGGAAAAGCAGCCGATCAGCCCGAGCCGCTCGGCCAGAGCGGCGGGGCTGGCGGACTGACGCTGCAGCAACGCAATGCCGACTTGGACCGCCTCGCTCTGGCTGAGGCCGAGGGTCTGGCAGAGGTTGTCCAACCTGGCTGCGCTGGCGTCATCGAGGTGTACGGAGATGGTTCGCATCGCGTCTCCCTGGCCGTGACACTTCGAAGGTACAAGGAGTTGGCTTGAGCGCTGGCCCGGAGTGAGCCCCACGGCCTGTCCTTTGCGCATGAGGATCAGAGCGCCGGCTCTGGCGGCGACTCCGGTTCAGGCGCATCGAGGTAGCTGCGGTCGTCCGGATCGGAGGCCATGCGGCGCGGCTTGGGCAGGTGGATCCAGCCGTCGTAGGGCAGCAGCGTCTGGGGGCGGTAGCGCGGCACCAGCAGCGCCTGGCCCGGCTCCAGCGGCGTAGAGGGCCGCACCAAGGGCACCACCAACACCGCCGCAACTGGGAGAGGCTCCGACCTGGGGAAGAAGTCGTAGGTGGGGGCGTTGTAGAGGCGCAGCGTGGCCGGGGTCGTGAGGTAGAGCTCCGCGAGCGACAGCAGGGTGTCGCCACTGACCACGGTGTGGCCGCCCCAGCGGGCCAGGGTGGTGTTGTTCGCCATCAGCCACTCCACGGTGGTGCCGTACTGGCCGGCGAGGGTGAGCAGGGTGTCGCCTTCTGCGCTGAGCACGGTGTCGAGCGCCAGCACGTGGGTGTTGAGACGCCGCAGGGTCTGGACCGTGGTGCCATAGCGCTCGGCGATCGCCTGCAGGGTGTCGCCGGCTTGTAGGGCCAGTACGCGGTTGGGCTTGAGCACCACGCTGATCTCCTCCCCCAGGGCCTCCTGCAGTTCGGCGCCGATCCCCCCCTCCCCGAAGGGAAAGCCGGCGGTGAGCAGGCTGGCGCCGGCCAGCAGGGCGCGGGGCTGCAGGGGCAGCACACCCGGGCTCTGCAGGGCGCCCAGGTTGCCCAGCCAGGCAGCGCCCAGCACGGCCGGCGGCTGCAGCGCCATCGGCCGCGGGGTGATCGTCAGCAGGGGATCGGCGGGATCGGCGATCGGCGGCGGTTGGAACAGCGGCCGGCGGCCCGTCACCTGCCAGTCGATGGCGGCATCGAGCCAGTCCCACGGCTGGAGCGGTTGCAGGGGCAGGACGGCGCCGCGGGTGATCTTGCCGTCGCAGAGGATGTCGCCGGCGTCCATGCCGGGCCCGGAATCGCGGCCGGTGACGAGCTTGCGCTGCTGCACAAACACCTCCAGCAGATGGCGGCAGAGGCTGCGCGGTTCCCTGGCGCCGGGATGCTCCGGCAGGGGGAAGAGCAGGCGGAGGCAGGCGACCTCATGCAGGGGGCTGGGCGCGTCAGCCACGGATCAGCTGCCCGCCGAAACGGGGCCGCTGCGGCTGTTGCCAGTTGGAGAGGCGCGGCAGGACCAGCAACAGGGCGTCGGCATGGCGTTGCCGCTGCGCGGCGCCGCCGTGGTGGTTGGCGGTGGGGGCGACGGGCGGCAGCTCGTATTCAGTGCTGACCTCCTCCATCAGCAGCTCGGTGGCGTACTCGATCACATCGAGCCGGCGTTTCGGCAGCTCCTGTGGAACAGGCCCGGCGGCACCTTTGCGCGTCACCTTGCGGATCCTGGGTGGCGGCGGTGGCGGCGGCTCAGCCGATGGTCCGGGCATGGCCGCTTGATCGAGCAGCGCGATGGCATCGAGGTGAGCCCTGGCCCCATCGATCGCCTCGGGGTAGTGGCGCTCCAGGGCCGCCATCTCGTCGTTGATGGCGCGGATCGCCGCCGGTGAGACGGGGATGGCAAGGGCAACGCGGATCGCCTCCAGATCGCTGGGCCGCCAGAGGTGGGTGGTCATCGGTTCTGCGGCACGTGGATGGAATCGCTGCCCCCGTCCCCGGCCGGGTTGACGACCCCGGGCATGACGGCGAGATCGAGCTGGTGGCGCAGCTCGGCGCTGGTGACGATGCCGCGCTCGTGCAACACCAGCCATTCGCTGATGGACGGCAGCGGTCGCGGCGGCGGCGTGAGCGGGGTGACGGTGAGCAGGACGCCCGATTGGGGGTTGTGCTTCTCACCGGTGCTGGCGCACCAGTGCTCAAGCAGCAGGGAGAAGACCGAGGTCTTGCGGGTCGCCAGGGACTGCAGCAGCGCGAAGGCCTGACCGGCGGTGAGGCTGATCTCGCTCTGGCTGCGGCCGGGGCCCCGGTTCTCGCTGGGCACCAGCGCATCGCGGCGCATGGTGTCTTCCAGGTGGAGCAGGTAGGCGCGGTGCTCAGCCAACGAGCGGGCGCGGATCTCCTTCCAGTTGAAGTCGGCGCCATCGGGCAGATCGAGGAAGCTGTTGGTCGAGAGCACCAACGGCTCGGGGGAGCGCCGCTCACCGTCCTCGCCGTGTACCTCGCCGTAGCGGTCCACCACACCGGTGCGCACACCGACCGGCAGGGCGCAGCGGCTGAGCAGGTCCTCGTATTCGGTCTTGAGCCGGAAGTGGGTGAGGTACTGGTGGGCCAGGCCCAGGTGGGGCAGGTCCCCTTCCCCGAACTGGGCCGCGTCGTTGGCGTACCAGACCGCCGGCAGCCGGCGGCAGCCCGACAGCTCCTGCGGAGCGCCGGCTGCCACGGGCCCGTAGCCGCTGGGGTGGGAGGCGCAGGGCTCGGCGCGGCAGGAGCTGATGCGACAGCCATCGGCAGCGAGGGTGAAGGTGGTGTAGATCCAGTCCCCCACGTTCGGCGCCGGCAGGATCTGGCCGTCGGCGCCGACCATCAGCACCGGGATGGGGCCGTACTGCGCCGGCTGGATGGCCCGGCGTTGATCACGCCGGAAGCTGAACTCCAGCAGGGCGCGGCTGTCGCTGGCGAGGTGCCAGTCGAGCAGATCGGCGCGGGGCACCAGGGCGAGCCGCGGCAGGGAGGCCCGATCACCGCGGTCGATGGCAGCCAGCCGGTGGCCCTCCGATTCGTGGACCGTGGCGGGCGGCAACACCAGCAGCAGACAACCGCCATCGCGCAGCACGAGCAGATCGGCGATGAAGAGCAGCACCGCCAGGTCGGTGCCCATGCCATCGACATCGCCGACGACCCGCTTGAGGGAAGCGGGCAGTGCCTGCCAGTGCAGGAAGCTGAGCATGCCGGCGTAGGTGCGCAGCGCATCGCGGAAGAAGCCCGTGGGTTGCGCGTGCTGGATGCGCGAGTCGTAGACCGCATCGGGCTCCTTGATCCCCTGCGGCAGGTAAGGCTTGCGGCGGCAGGAGCCGTCAGGTGCCCGCAGCAGGTTCCAGGCATCGAGGACGAGCTGGAGACGGTCCTGGATGGCGGCCAGGGTGGGGTGCTGCCGCTGCCAGGGCGGCGGCGGGGCCGATGGACTGGCGGCAGCGGCCTCCAACGGCGGATGGGGCTGGCGGAAGCGGTTGCGCTTTGTCGCGGTGCGGCTCGGCAAGGACGAAGCAACGGCGGCTATGGGCTATTGCCACCCAGGACCCAGGACCCAGGACCCAGGACCCAGGACCCAGTAGGCGATCAGTAGAGGACGGTGGAGGTTATGGGGAAGAAGGCGTACAGGCTGTCGGGGAGGTCGCCGTGATGGCAGGGATGACGTTGTACTCCCCGTTGGAGCAGCGTACAGATGAGCACCTAAACAGAGCGTGCCTCACAGGTGAACGGGCTGCCTGAGCAGCTCGATAGCTCAGCGTCGCGATGGGCCGATAAGCTTCAGCAGGCTTCAGCGCAGCGGGAAAGTGGCTCGCTCCGGCGAAGCTGTAGGGAAAAATGATTCAGCGGGCTCGCAACATTGTGTCTCTCCACGATCAAGTGGTTCTCTGACCCGTGAACGACAGCTAGAGTTGTCGTAATGTTCTTCTAAGTCTATGCCCCATCAAGGGTTTGCGACTTCACGGCAACTTGCACCCATTGGGTTCACAGAACGTACCAGTCAGTGGCGGTTGATTCTCGGAACAATCCAATGTCAAGCTTGGAGCAACTCGAGCAAGAGGTGCTAGCCTGCGGTGAATGTCACATCCAATGACATGAATAGGGGCAACCAATCTAATTTTGACGGGGTCAGCAGAAAGAAGAATGAACATGCGACTTTATGAAAGGTGGTGTAAAGCTGCCAAAGATAGAAATGAACGCAAGCACTACTGGACCTATACTGAGAAAGATGGCGGCCGTGACGTGGTCCGAAGTGACTTGGTCGAAACTATTCGTTCACATTACGATCGGTTAGAACGCATTGCCGAAGATGTAGAACGGCTTGGATACAAGACGGCTGCCGCTATCCTTAGCGAGGCGATTCCAAAGACGCCCAAGGGCCGTTCAGGCGATCTCGGTGAAATTCTTGCGACTGAGCTAGTCGAGGAAGAGATCGACATGCGTGTGCCTGTGCGCCGTCTACGCTACAAGGACGGCCGGAATATGGCCATGCGCGGTGACGACTTCATTGGAGCCAGATATGACGGCAAGGACAAAAAGCTTAGGCTCCTGAAGGGAGAGGCTAAAAGTAACAAGGTGCTCGGCAAGGCAACTGTTACGAGCGCTCGCAAGGTTCTCAACCGCGATAGCGGTCGTTGTACGCCCGACTCGTTACTGTTTATCGCCAACCGCCTGCTAGAGAGCAAGGACCAAGAGGACAAAGAGCTTGGTCGCAGACTTCGTGACGAAGTGGGCCTGAAGTCCCTACACGCTGATCGCATCAGTCACATGCTTTTCACCGTGTCGGGCAATGGACCACGCGATTGCTTGAAGCAGGATCTCGAGGCGACAGACACCAATCGAGACCAATACGTCGTAAACATTCATATCGAAGATCACCAGGTCTTCATCGCAGCCATGTACGAGGAGGCAGAAGATCTTGGAGTCGATTGACGAACTGTCGAACTTTCTGACGACCGCGACCGAAGAGGGCATCCTTGGACGCCTTCTCTATCGCGGCGTCGCATGGTCGCTGATGCGCGAAAATGGTATCTTGCCACCGAATGGTCCGCCGCTCGGCGCGACAATCGAAACCGATCTCGCCGAGCACGGCTTCGCCCTGCTTCGGGGCGCGATGGCCCTGCGTGCTCAGACAGGCAGTTCAGGCCTGACCAGCAAAGCGTTCGAGCGGGCCGCCATCGCCTTCGAAGCGCTTGTTACCAATGGCGATCCAGAGTCGCCTGATCGTGGCTTCCGTCGCACAATAGCTGCCACTTCTTATCATCTCGCCGGCTTTTCAGCAGTCGCCTATTCGCTCTTTAACGAAACAATTGGTGATATCAACACTACGCCCGGAGAAACGGCGATTCGGCTCCTGATCTTGCGCGATCTCGGTAAGTTGCGCGACTTCGTTCATGATTGGCTAGTCGACGAAGCTCACCAGGATGAACAGATCGCCGAGACGCTTCGGGGTGCCGACCCTGATGTTGATGATGTGCTGTCGACAGTCCTGAATACGACGATCTGTCGAGCCTTGGCGCATTTTGATTTCGCGCTTGAGACGGGTGATTCTGAGCCTATCGAGACCGCTCGGGCATTGCTCGATACCGCGGTCAGCTTGGCGGACAATGCGGAGAATGTTCCACTGTGGTGGATCTCAAATCTGTGTTACCACCTGATAGACGACCTGTGGCAACATTCACTTCACCAGAATCTGCCGACCGAACCGCCAGAAGGATCGGAGGAAAAATACCCAGACCTACGCAGGCTGTTTATCTCGTCTCTCTATGCGCGTAGGACTTCCGAGATCGAGTTATGGCCATCGCAGCGCGAAGCAGCTCAACGTTCCACCGACGTCACGGATGACCTTGTCGTCGCCTTGCCAACCAGCGCCGGCAAGACACGGGTAGCTGAAATTGCCTCGCTGATGACTCTGTCGGCAGCGCGCCGTGTGCTAATAGTCACGCCTCTGCGCGCTCTTTCTGCGCAGACCGAACGATCATTCAGAAGAACATTTTCGCCCCTTGGCTTCAGCGTCTCCTCTCTGTACGGCACCAGCGGTCTTTCTGCAGGAGATGAGGACGTACTCCGTACTCGTGAGATCATCATCGCGACGCCCGAGAAGCTCGACTTTGCCCTGCGAAGCGACCCATCTCTGATCGACGATGTGGGCCTTATTGTCCTCGACGAAGGCCACATGATCGGCCCGAGTGAGCGAGAGATTCGCTACGAAACCCTGGTGCAACGTCTGCTTAGACGGGGGGATGCGAGCGAACGCCGGATTGTCTGTCTCTCCGCCATCCTTCCTAGCGGAAATGAACTCGACGACCTCACAGCGTGGATACGCTCTGACAAGCCCGGCATGCCGGTGCGTTCCGACTGGCGTCCGACGCGACAGAGATTTGGCGCGCTCAACTGGCGTGATACGGACGCGCTACTCAGGCTAGATCTCGACGAAAAAGGTCCGTTCCTCGACAGATTCGTCGTGGAGAAGCCTGCGCTTGGGAGAGAAAGGAAGCCCTATCCGCGCAAGAACCTAGATCTCGCCTTGTTCGCGGCTTGGGAATTTGCAAGCCAGGGCAAACGTACCCTTATCTTCTCCACTCAGGCCAATTGGGTCGAGGGCTATGGCAAGCAAGTCGTGAATCTTTGCAAGCGCGGCTATCTGAAAACCCTACTTGAAGATGAGGCGTCAATCGCCCGCGCTCTAGAGGTAGGAGAAGAGTGGTTGGGCGAGGACCATCCCGCCGTCACCTGCCTGAAGGCGGGAGTTGCCATTCACCATGGACGGCTGCCGAGTGCGTTCCTGCGTGAGTTGGAAGCCCTGCTATCTGAAGGTGTGCTGAAAGTTATAGTCGCGTCTCCAACTCTGTCCCAGGGCCTCAATCTCAACGCTGCCGTCTTGCTGGTGCCTACATTGTATCGGGCATCTGAGAAGATATCAGGCGAGGAGTTAGCGAACGTCGCTGGCCGAGCCGGGCGTGCTTTCGTGGACGTCGAAGGTCTTATTGTTCACGTGATGTTCGATAATACTAAGTGGCGAATGAATGAGTGGCGTGAACTTGTGGCTTCCACCAAGTCCCGCACGCTGAAGAGTGGTCTTATCCAGATCGTCGCTGAGATCCTTGAACGGCTTTCTCGCTCTGGCGTCCTAGATCGAGATGACGCTTGGGAGTTTCTCGCCAACGCACGCGAAGCCTGGCGATTTCCCAAGGAAGAAGCTACTCCTAACGAGCGTGTGGCTACAGGTGTCGAGCAAGTTGCTGATGGAGATGACGACCAAGTCATCGACGACGATGATAAGAAGATTTCCGAGGAACCCCTTTCTCAAATTGTTGAGCGTCTGGATGCAACCGTGTTCGGTCTAATCGAAGCGCTTGACGCTGATCAAGCAGACCTGCCGAAACTGTTAGATGAGGCACTGAACGGATCACTTTGGGCCCGCCAGATCGTCCGCGAAAATGGGGCCGTTGCACGGTTGCACAAGAAAGTGTTTGAGGCGCGTGCCAATCTCATCTGGAAGAGCACCACAGCGGATGAGCGTCGTGGACATTTTGCTATGGGTGTCGGGCTTGAAGCTGGCCTAGCCATAGACGCCATGGCTGATGAGCTGGCTCAACTCCTTGAACGTGCCGACGCTGCATCGTTGAGCGGCGACATCGACGCACTTGTTGACGCTCTCATTGGGTTAGGCGAACGGCTCCTGTTCATGAGGCCTTTCATCCCTGACAAAGCAAACATACTGCCATCGATCTGGAAAGACATCCTGCGCTGCTGGGTGTCTGGCGCCGATGTTGCCAGGATCGGGCCGCAGAACATGCGGACTGTCGAAGAGGCCTTCACCTATCGTCTGGTTTGGGCGTTGGAATCTGTCCGTACCCGGCGCATGTCCCTTGGCTGGTCGCCGGATAAGATGGCTGGTGGCGCTGCAGCTGCAGTCGAAACCGGAGTTCCAAATTTCATGATGGCTATGCTGATCCGCGCGGGTCTTCCGTCACGGAGGGCGGCAATTACAGCAATCCAGGATTCACAACCAGTTTTCCTCACATTGGCAGAGATGCGGGCTTGGCTTGAATCAGAGAAGATCACGGACTACACCGCCGCTGGCGATTGGCCAACTCCTGACACGGCAGCGTTATGGGCGCGCTTCCGAACTGAAGGCCTTAGCGGCGGTATCCAGAGATGGTCTGTTGAACATTACAAGTACCTTCTTGATACTACGGACGTCCCGCCTGCTGGTCATTATCGGATCGTCACCGACGAGTGGGATGGGAAGACTTGGCTGGCGACGCCAGACTATCAGCGAATTGCCGCTTTCACGATGTCGGCTGTTGATCTGAAACCCAGTATCTTCTCGGGGAGGTTGACAGGTTCTACTCGGTTGGTTAGCGCCATGCGTGTCGGACGCGGCAAACTGCACCGGCCGACCACTGAGGAATGAGTATAATTAGCCGGCATGCCTTTATCTGTAATTTGTATTAATAACGCTAGCCTAGCTGACTGTGGGCACGCAAAACAAATGCACCCAACAGGTCCCTAAAAGCATGTCGCGCATAGATACTCGTCCGAGCTCACCACAGACGCCTGCTGATCTGCCCAGAACCTAGTCATTGCAATCATTCTTGGCAGGAGGATGGGGCATGGTCAAGCCCGCAGCCGTGGTCACTGGTCACCGGGGCAGTAGGGGATGGCAAAGACAAACTGCACGAGCAGCTGCGTGGGCGGCTCACGTCGTGGTCGCCTTTTCTCCATGAGTTCCACCCCCGAGCGAGGCTCCTGATGCGGCAGCAGCAGGCAGAGCTGTTTCACAGTTCAGCGCGTTAGCAGCATCGGCAGCGGATCCCGCTTGATTCCCAGTCCGCGCCATTTGTTGGTTTTAGCCACTGGGACCCATTGCTAAAGGCATCTACGAGGTTCTTGGTGCCTTGTGGCAAACGCGGCATTTCTCCCGCGAGATGGCTGGCGCGGAGTTGGAAGCGCATCTGGCTTCATTTGAGCAGGGGGAGTGATGGCTTGGGCACGGGCCTCGTTGTTCCGGGGATCGCCAGGCGCCTCAGGACTCGGGCGGCAGGGCTACAACAGTGATCGAGCAGGCCTCCTGAATCTCCTGCCATCGCTCGGCGCTGATGCCAAGCTTATGGGGCACCTGCACGGGTGCGGTGCCCTGGCGTAGCAGCTTCTGCCCACTGGCATGCAGATCCCGCCATGTGGGCGGCACCTTGATCGCGAAGCCCGAATCACGCAGGTAGTGCATGATCTCGCCGTTGGCGTAGGTGCGTCCGTAGGGGCGAAAAGGGCGGCCACCGGTGGGGTTGTAGCGCTCGGCGGCCTTGAGCAGGCCGATGATCGCCACCTGACGCAGATCCTCGAACGGGTGGACGGTGCGGCGGGCGAAGTTGCCGGCGATCGTGTCGGCCAGATCCAGGTGCTGCAGTGCCAGGGCGTGGGCGGCCGCACGGGGGTGCAGCGCACGGCGGCGACGCGGTGGCTGCGGCCGCTGCGGCGCTGGCGGGTGCTCACCGCAGGGGTGTGCACTTGCTGGGTGTTCACCCCGATGGTGTTCCCCCGCTGGGGGCGGATCGAAGAGGGAGAGCTGCCGGACCATCAGCGCGAGAGCAGAAGCGGCACCGGTGCGTCCTGGACGCCCAGACCTTTCCAGTAGCGCTCCTCCAGCCAGAGGGCGCCGTGGCAGAAGGCGTCGGTGAGGTCCTTGCTGCCCTTGGGGAAACGGGGCAGTTCCTCACTGAGGGGTTCGGCGCGGTGGTGGAAGGCCACCTGGCCCGATTCCAGCAACGGCGCGACGGCATGGGCCCGCAGCTCCTTGCTGCCGCGGGGCGGGATGGGCAGCAGGCCGCGGATCTTGCGTCGCAGCACCTGGACCACCGCCGGGCCGTTGGCGGCGTCCTCCACCAGCACCGCATGGGGCCGCAGGCCCTGCTTCTGCAACGCGGCGCTGGCGGCCAGCAGGAAGTGGATGGTGCCGGGCAGCCCGAGGCGCTTGCGCACGGCCCAGAGCACCTCGATCTCCAGCTTCTGGGGCCCGCCGGGGTCCGGCGCCAGCAGGCCCATGAGCACGAAGCCGCAGTAGCAGCTGTCGTCCTCGTCCTTGAAGGTCAGGTCGCAGGCGAGGACGAGCGGCGCAAAGCGGCGGCGCTGCTGCCGCTGGAAGGGCGGTTGGATCCAGGCCCGCTGGAAGATGCCCCCCTTGGTGGGGCTGGGCCGCTGTTGGTAGAGCGCCGACCACCAGAAAGCGCCGGTGCGATGACGGATCTTGAGCAGCTCCTGCAGCGGGAAGCGCTCCGGGCACAGGGCCTCCCCCGGCCGGCGCCAGTCGGGTTCGACGGTGACCGAGGGCGGGTAGGCAGGGCGATCACTGGGGTGCTCGGCGATCGCCGGCAGGTCCAGCACATGCCAGCCCTGGGGTGCGTCGCCCAGCTCCTCGGCCAGCAACCAGCCGACCATGTCCTCGTGATCCCAGCGGGTGAGGACGATCACCTGGGCCGACAGGTTGCGCTGCAGGGCGCCGCTGCCGGCGTCGATGAAGGACGGTTCGGCCCGCAGGAACCAGACCGAGCGCAGCCACTCGACGATGCGCGCACGCACCCGCGGGGAGCCGGCGTCGTGGGGGCCCTTGTAGGGGTCATCGATGATCCCGAGCGAGTAGCCCTTGCCGTTGAAGGGGCCGTCCACACCGGCGGCGATGCAGCCGCCGCGCTGGGGTGTCAGCCAGTTGCCGACGGCGGCTGAATCCTTCGAGAGCGGGTTGCCGGTGGCGCGATAGAAGTGCCGCGCCTCGCGGGAATGGGCGTAGGCCAGCTCGCCCGAGTAGGAGGCGATGGCGGCGAACAGGTGCGGGTGGCGGTAGACGAAGTAGGCCAGAAACAGCTTGCTGATCAGCAGCGATTTGCCCAGGCGCGGCGGGCAGGTGACGATCAGGCGCGAGAGCTCGCCATCGGCGATCTGCTGCAGCAGGGCGATCAGCACCAGCGCCCAGCGATGGAAGCCGTAGGCGGGGAAGGCCTCGGCGATGAAGCTCTGCAGGCTGAGGGGCGCCAGGCTCTGCTGGGCCAGGGCCGGATCGCGGAGGCCCAGCAGGCCGCAATCCCGCCAGGGATCGCCGTGGGCAGGGGAGACGAGCAGGCCGCCAGCGGCGATCACCCCCGGGCGCAGAACGGTCGGGGCCGTGGGGACGGAAACCGTGGCGAGAGGGGCTGGCATCAGGCGGCTGAGGGCGGCTTGATCGGCGCGCGCAGCATCCCGGCGATCTCGCAGATCACGCGGTGAGCACCCACAGCCGCGCTGAACTGCTCGGCATCGGCAGCACGCCGGGCCACGTCCATCAGGGCGTAGATCTGCTCGGCCTGGTGCATGAGGCGGTCGTCCACCAGCTCCTCGACCATCCGCGAGCGCGCCACGCGGAGGTACTTCTTGAGGGTGCAGTAGGAGGACATGCCCCAGAGCAGGGCCGCCTGGTCGCGGATGAACAGGGTCGGCTGCCGCTGGGCCAGCCAGAGCTGGAGCTGCGCCAGGCGTTGCTCGATCTCCGCCCGTGTGGGCCGTGGAGATTGGGTCTGGTGGGGGAACCGCTGGCCGACACCATCGGGCACACCGCGCTTGCGCCTGCGCTTCTGCGGGACTGGCCAGGCGGGGTTGCCGTCGTCGTCTTCCTCGGGCGCCGAATTGCGCAGGGCTTCGATGGCGGCATCGCGGTAGGAGGCCTCGATCTCGCCAAGGGCCAGCTGCAGGGCGGAGCGCACCTGCTGGCGGGGTTCAGCAGTAGCAGGTTCGGTAGCCGTAATCAAGTACTGACTAGCAATCCACAGGCTACTGGTTCTAGCCAGTAGTGAACAGCAATGCAGCCGCCAGGCAGCGGTGCGGCAGCGTGTCACGCCGCGCCAGGGCGGTGCGAGTCGGTGAGGCCGCTGCGCGGTCACCGACCCTGGCGCTGGCAATGAAAGAGCGCTTCGCCGCCGCCGGGCTGAGGCGGTTGGGTCACCGCGGCAGGGCGTCTCGCCCGCGGCTGCGGTGGCCCGGCGCCCGCAGGGCGGCTGTGGCCCGGCCCGGCCCCTGGCGGTGCCGCTGCTGGCTTAGCGCTCCCTACAAATCCGTCATTGCCATGGATCCTGGCGTTGATGGGGCCATCGAGCGGGCGGGAGCTTGGCGGCTGGCCCTGTTCGGTGGAGCTATCCGATGGCCTGCGGGCCCTGGGGATAGTCCGGCGAGGGGCTTTCCTTGCCGCGGGGAATCAGCTGGGCTCCAGCTGGATGACCGGAAACGGCAGGGCCTCGATCTGGGCCGCGGTGCAGCGGCGCTGCCACTGCTTGGCCTCCGGCAGCCAGCGGAACCCGGCCTCCTTGGCCTCGTCCTTGCGGGAGAAGGGCAGATCGGCCGCCACCAGCAGGCGCGGCTGGAGTCCTTCTGCCAGGTGCTCCTCGAGCTGCGGATCGCGCTCCAGGATCTGGGCCAGGTAGATGCAGTCGGTCAGCGCCCGGTGCGCCGCCCAGACCGGAATGCCGTGGGCCAGGGCCAGGGCGGCCAGCGACGGGCTGGGCCGCAGGCCAGCCCAGCTGATGCCCTCGCAGGTGCAGATCCAGGGCTTGCCCTGGTCCTCGGTTGTGGCGAGGCCGGCGGCGGCCAGCCAGCGCTCGATCCAGGCCTGATCGAAGGCGGCGTTGTGGCAGACGACCGCATCGGCGGCGTTGAGCATGGCCCGGAACAGGGCGGCGGCCTCTGGGCGGGGCTGGGGCGCCTGGGTCAGGGCGGCGTCGATGCCGTTGATCGCCTCGGCGCCGTTGGCGGCGACAGGGAGAAGGAAGGAGAGCTGCTGCAGCACCGCCCGGTGGGGCACCGAGAAGAGAACGGCGCCGATCTCGCAGAGCGCATCGGTCCCCACCTCCAGGCCGGTGGTTTCGCAGTCCAGCAGCAGCAGCGTCGAGAAGGGGAGCGCCATCACAGGCCGGAAGCGTGGGCGTTGCGGCGATCCGGCCGGCTGCGGATGGCGGCGGTGAGCACCCGCTGGGCCAGCTCCTCGGCATCGACGTGAACGCCCCAGGCCGCCACGACGGTGTCCTTGGTCGCTCGGGTGAAGACCAAGGCGGTGCCGGGCGGGTAGCGGGCGGCGTTGCCGGAGCGGAAGCCCTCGCGGTAGGCCTGGGCGTAGAGAAAGCGGCTCGCCAGCCGGTCCAGCTGGTCCGGTGGCACCGGATTGCGCAACCGCAGCCAGAGCTCCAGCAGCCAGCGGAAGGCGAGGTTGAGCGGGATCGGTGCCACCAGCAGCCGGTGTCGGTAGCAGTCGGTGACCACCAACCCGTAATGGCGGGGCAGCAGTTCCTGGGGCGGATGGGAGCGGATCAGCAGGCGGATCATCAGCGAAAGGGGGTGGGGTGGATGGGTCGGAAGGCGCCGAGCGCCCGGCCGCAGCCAGGGCAGCGGGCGTCCTGAAGCCGCAGATGCTCCTGCTGGCTGGGGTTGAGCAGCCAGAGGCACTCGCGGCACTCCCAGGCGGAGGGGGCGGGCGATGGGGCCGCGGGCGTGCTCATGGGCCGGCACCGCGCGCCAGCGGCATCGCCGGTGCTGCCGCTGGCCGGATTGCGGCCCGCCGGGTTGCGGCGTGGAGGGTCTGGTTGTCGGGTGGCATCGGCATGGCTGGCACGGCGAAGGGAAGGGCGGCCTGGCTAGCCCTGCGGGGCTGGTCGCGGCTCATTCCCCTCCAGGGCGGCCAGCAGCTCCTCGATGTGACCGGCGGCGGCCTCGGCGGGGTCGATCGCCTGGTGGATCACACGCAGGGGTGCCGCCAGCAGCCGGCCGCGGTCATGGTGACCGGCCCAGAATTCGCGCTCGAAAGCATCGAGGACGCGGCGGACGAGCTGCTGATCCGGGGGATGGGAATGGGTTGCCATGGTGCATCTCAGAATGGAACTTCGTCGGCGTAGGAGTTACTAGGAAGTATTCCCAGGTGCGGCCCATCCAGGGATCCAGGCGAGGGAGAGGGTGCGGCCAGGTCGGCAGGATCGCGCAGCTGCACCGTTCGATAGGTGGAGCCACCTCGCGAGGTGTTGTGATACTCAAAGGCCAGGATTCGCACCACGTTCTGCTGCAGGTAGTCGTCGTATTCACCCTGCTGGCCCAGCAGCCATTCCGCGAAGGCATGAACATCAGAGATCGCGATGGTGAGATTCCCGGAAGCGGCATAGGACTTGCCTGGCTTGGGGGGAAACAGCTTCACCGTGAGCTTGGGAAGTGCCATGGTCAGCCAGCGAGGGGAATCGAGAGTTGGCCGGGCTCCTCACCGCTCAGCCGCAGGTCATCGGGGTGAAACAGGTAGGCCCTGGTGGTGGCCTGCTGCGGTGGTCTGGCGATCACCTGATCACTGATCAGCACCTGGAGGGGAGCGTCCGGGTTGGGCCTGATGCGGATCTTGAGCGTCAGCTCGCCGGGCTTGGCGGTGTCGTGGCAGGCCAGCAAGACCCGGGCGAGGGCCTCGCTGAACTGCTGGTGCAGCTGGCCCTGGCGGTGCTGCAGCAACCAGCCGGCGGCACCGGTGGGATGGCCCAGCACCTGCCGCAACAGATCACTGTCGATGTCGCGTGCGGCAGGTGCTGGCGCTCGGCTGTCCAGCTCTGGAGAGGTGGGGCTCATGGCGAAACGATCGCGGGGAAGGATCAGGCGATGGCCGGAGCGAGCTGGATCACCTGCTGCCGGATGAAGGCGGCATGTTCAGCAGTGCTGATGTAGTCGGAGACCAGGGCCCGGTCCGGCAGGCGGAACTGCTGGCGGAAGGCGCTGACCAGGTGCGGGATGGTCTCTACGGGTAGCGAGCGGATCTCGCCGATCAGCTGCTGCACCTCGGAGGGGGTGAGGGCATTGACCAGCGTCTGGGTCTGGGAGGCCTCCACCTGGGCCGGCCCAGGCTCAGTGGCAGCAGAAGGCTCCTGAGGAGCCGCCTCCGGCTCACTTGGGCCGGGTGCCTGCTCGGGCTGCGGTGGGGCGGCAGCCGGCGGCGCGGGAGTTGGTGCAGGCCGCGGGCCTGATGGTTGGCTCTGGGCCGGGGCCGGTGGAACGGCACGGCGGCGGCGGGTGGGTGCGGCTGGAGGTGCTGGTGGAGCCGTGAGGGGCGACGCCTGCGGAGAGGGTTGGCAGGTGCTCTGCGGCGGCTGGCGCTCCGCCACACCATCGCTGTCCTCCGCCGCCAGGCAGAGCAACGAGAGGATCTGGTAGCGGCGCAGGTAGGTGACCGTGCCGCCGAGGGAATGCAGGGGGTTGGTGGTGGTGCCCAGCTGCCCCAGCAGCGTGTGGAGGCCCTTGAGCTGGTCGTCCAGCCGCAGGCCCGGCTGGCGCGGTGGCAGGGGCGGCAGGGCGGTGTCGCCATCGGCCGGGCGCGGCGGCAGCACCGGCGGCAGGGCGCCGAGGGCCGCCAGGGGCATGTCGATGGGGAAGCGCTGCAACGCCTCCTGCCGCAGCTGATGCACCCGATCCAGCAGCCCCTGGAGGGTGGGGATGGGGCAGGACGAAGAGATCGCGTCGCCGCTGGGCGCGTGGGTGAGCACCGTGCGCAGCAGGCAGGAACCGTCGGGGCCTTCCGCCATGTTCTGCGTCAGCACCAGGCCCTGATCGAGCAGGTGCGGGGTGATGGCCTCAAGGACGGTGCGCAGATCCGCGAAGGCGCCGTACTTGGCTTCCGACTGCTTGCGGATGGGGCCGACGTTGCGATGGAAGGCGAGGAGCGAGAGCTCCAGCGAATCCGGATAAGAGGGCTGTGGTTCGGTAACCACAGGGGAAGAAGAGGCCAAGCCAATAGTCCTGAAGCTTTAGCCAGTCTAGTAGTAGGGAGCCCTAATGGGCAACGTCTTTGGTGTCTTTCCAATAGCGCAGCAGGATCAGTGGGCGGAGGCCGCCGTCCATGTCCAGTAGCTGGCCCAGCTGCTCCGGCGTCCAGGTGTGCCAACCGCTGAGCACCATGCGCAGCACATCGAGTTCCTCGGTCCCCAGAGGCGGCATCACATCCCCCGGCGCCGTAGCCGCCACCGCCGCCAGGGACTCCCAGGCCTGGGGCAGCGTCAGGCCGGCCGTCTCGGCGGCGGCCTTGAACAGCGTCACCGCCTCGGCGCTGGCCGCCACCGCCTGCTCAAGGCTGGGCAGGGGCTGCTCCCTGGCCCAGGCCGGTGCCTCCAGCTCGCCGATGAAGTGGGAGAAGAAATCCGTGGCGGTCCAGAGCCGGCCGTCGTCATGTTCGATCGGGCGCTGGCGGGCGACCCGCGGCAGCAGGGGATCGTCAGGCTCCAGCCCGTAGTCCTTGCGGGCCAGACGGTCGTTCATCAGGCCGAACTGAAGGAATGTCATCGGGTACGGCTGGGCGATCTTGCCGCGCTGCAGCCGGTTGAAGGTCGAGTCGGCCAAGGAGCTGAAGCCGGCCGCCTTGCCCCAGCGCAGGGGGGTGTCGTGGCCCCAGCCGGCCCGCTCTATCCAGGCGGAGATCGTCTTCCCGAAGCGCTCCCGGGTTTCCTGGGACAGAAGGCTGTCGGGGTCGGGGCTGGCCATGACGCGGGCGGGGGAGAGCAGGGAGGGAGAACGATCAGGCCGCCAGTGGCGGCAGGGCGGCATCGCCGGGAAGCGGCAGCAGGGCGTCCGGATCGGCCGGCCCACGCAGCTCCAGCACCAGCCGGGCCCACTGCTCGGGGGTGAGCACCACGCGCCAGGTGCCGCCGCGGAAGCGCACGAAGGTGGCGGCGTGGGCGGCCTTGGCGTGGTGGCGCTGCTGTTCGGCGCTTGCGGGCTTTTCGCGGGCCGCGCGAGCCACGTCCTTCCAGTCGGCGACCTGGAGGACGAAATCATTCAGGCCGTCGAGGTCGCCCTGGTCATCGAGGCGACCGGCTCCGAGCTTGCGGCGGATGGTGGTTCCCAGCAGCAGGGAGAGAAGTTCGGCAGCTTCCCGTTCGGCGCGGTCGCCGCGCCCCTTGGCGGCATTGGGCATCGTTCCGAAGCGATGGAGGAAGCCTAGCTGGCGCTAAGGAGGATGCTACAGGGCTAAGTTTCCGCTTCTCCTGGTGCTCAGTGGTTGTGGCTCGATACTGACCCAGTCGATGGTCTGGATCGGGGCTGATGGCCCGCTCCCCCCTGGCCTGGCCTCCCCTCCTTTCTGGCCGCGTGGATCCAGTGCCCTGGCGCCACTGGCAGCAGGGGCCGCACCGTCCGCACTGGCCGGGCCCGCGCAGTGCGGCGGCTCAGGTTGCAGCCAGTTGGGGAAAGAGTCCTGGGTTCCCGGCTCAGGCCGCCGGCTGTGGTGATGCCGGCGGATCCACCTGGGGTTCGATCTGCTGCAGCGGACCCTCGGGGCTGGAGAGGGTTTCGGCCAGCACGCCGGCGAGGGGCTGCAGGCGCCGCGGGCCGTCTTCCGTTGGATCCGTCTGCCCCGTAGCGGCCTGACGGTCGGCCTGGGCATGCACGCTGTGGCGCACCTCGGCGATGAACCAGGGCGTCGCCTGTGGATCCCCGGCGGCACGGGCCATCAGGGCATCGCGCATCAGCCGCTCCGTCTCCTGCCAGGAGGCCAGGCGCTGCTCGTGGAGGCTGGCCACCTGGTCGCGGGTCAGTTCCGAGGCCAGGCCCTGGGCGATCGGCCCATCGGGTCCCCGCAGCCCCCGCGAGACGGGGTTGTGCGCGGCGGCGCAGTGGCAGATCAGCGGCAGATCACAGCCGGGGATCCGCTGGCCATTGCTGGTGCGGTCGTAGTCGCCCAGGATCCTGTTGACGAGGCCGTCACCGTTGGCGATCACGCCGGAGTCGTAGCAGGCAAAGCAGGCGCGGCGCGGTCGGCGGAAGCCGAGGTCGCGGTTGAGCGCGTGGCGCTTGTGGCCCACCGGTGCGCTGAACATGCTGGCTCTTGCCGTGGTCTAGGGCAATATTACCGGCACTTAGCGATTCATAGCCATAAGAGCTGGGTGAGGGCCTGTCTGGTGGCGCCGTGGCTCTCAGGCGGCGCGGAAGACCTGATAGGCCGGGTGCCGCTGCAGGGCCAGCTCCTGGCGGTGTTGGGCCAGCCAGGTGTCGGCGTTGAGCGTCGGCCAGCCCGCCTGGGTCGCCTGGCGCAGGAACTGCGCCGCGCCCTGGTGCCCGGCCCGCTGCGCCACGGCGCTCAGCTCCTCGAGCATCACGGCGAATGCCTGCTGGCTGCGGTTGCCGCCCTTGCCCAACCAGTAGGCCTCGATCCGATTGGCGATGCACTGCAGTTGCAGCGGCAGCGCCTCGACCGGCACCGGCAGATGGGGGGCCACCGCCGGCGGCGGTAGTGGTGGTGGCGGCGGCGGTCCCCAGCAGGGCTCCGGCCATGGCTCCTCGATGGCGGCGGGCGGCTGTGCCACCCCGGGCGCCTCCCTTGGTGGCTCCGCCGATGCTTCGCCTGCTGTGTGTGGCCCCAGGGCCTCCGGCGCAGAAAGACAACAGGTGGAAAGAGATCTGGAAGCAGGTCCGGGTTCTTGTTCTGGGGTTCTTGTTCCTGGGTTCTTGTTTGTGTCCCCCAAATGGGGGGTGGGTGGGGTCACCGTTTGGGGGATGGGTGGTGTCCCCTTTTTGGGGGGTGCCCCCTGTTTGGGGTGTCCCCCATCAGGGGGGTGGGTGCCGTCCCCCATTTCGGGGGTGTCCCCCAAAGGGGGGACGGGTGAGCGACGGCAGCGGTACAGCGAGGGCTGGCCGGGTCGTTGCTCACGGATCAGCCAGCCGTGGGCGACCAGCCAGCGCAACGCCGAGAAAACATCGTCCCGTTTCATGGCGGCCTCCCGCGCCAGGGTCGCGGCCGAGGCCCAGCAACCATGCGGGCTGCCGTGGCCGTGGCGATGGACCAGGAGGTAGATCAGCAGGCGCCCCTTACCGCCGGGGGCACTGGCGGCATCGAGGAGCTGGTACGGGGCCTGCGCCCATCCGCCAGCTGCGGGGGAGGCGGCCATCAGCGGGCCCCGCTCGGAGCCTCGGCCTTGTGCTGGGAGCGCTGGAAGCGCCGCCGGGCCCGCTCGATCTCCCGTCGCTCGTCTTCCATGAGCTGGGCCAGCAGCCGGCGCATGAAGGAGGAGACACCGCGGCGGCCGGCGTGGGAGCGCAGCCAGGCGGCCTGTTCGGGGCTGAGCAGCAGGACGACGGAGGTGCGGGATTGCGGGGTCAAGGGAAGGGACATAACCATGGCTGGACGGTCGAATGGCGTGACGCTAGTGGCGTGGAGTAGGGTTCATACATGGCATGCGCTGGTCACATAGCGTCCGCTACTACCGCTCTCGAGGTTGCGACGTTCGCGGCCACCCCGGCGACCACCAACGGCGCCGCAGCGGGCTGGTTGGAGCCCCTGGCGATCACTCGCGACGACAGCACCTGGACCTACCGGCTCACCGACTCAGCGCACTGGTTCCCGATCTCCATTACCGGCGTGATTGGCCGGGTCTGCAAGAACGAGGACGCCCTGGCCTGGATCGAGGCCTGGCGGGAGGTGTGGGAGCCGCGCGGCAACACCTGCCACGCCGCTCTGCAGCACTTCGCCCTTCACCGCTGGCAGGCTCCCCGCCACCTCTGGCCGGCGGGGCTTGATGCCGGCCTCCCGGTCGATCCCTGGGGGGAGAGGTACGGCGCCTATGGCGACTGGATCGCCCCGTTGCTGGCCGAGCCCCTCTGGGGGCATGTGCAGGTGGTGGCCAGTGAGCTGATGCTCTACGACCTGGAGCGCAATGTGGCCGGAACCCTCGATCTGCTGCTGCGGTTCCCGGACGGCAGCTACGGCATCGCCGACCTCAAGAGCCTGTCGGAGCGGGGCAGGAAGTACGACACCCGTGCCCAGCTGGGGGCCGGTTTGACGATGGCCGAGCAGCACTACGGGCTGCCGATGGGCCGGGCGCTGACGATCTGGGTCGCACCGGGCCGTTGCGAGATCAGGACCCACACCGCCGAGGAATGCCGCCGCCGCTGGGTGCGGGTGTTCAACACCTACGTGCGGGACTGGCGACCCTTCTAAGGACTTGCCTTAGCGAGCGCTAGGACATAAGGTGTCTAGCCTAGGTAACTGCAGCTGACGCACTTTGAACGGCCCGCACCTGCCTGGGTTCCTCATTCGTCCCCATCCACCCCGCAGCCATGTCCTCCTCGAACGTCGCCGCGCCGCGCGGCGACACCAGCACCAGCTCGCCCTCTGTTGGGCTGGATCCTCTGGCTTCCTCCTCGGCTTTGGAATGGCCGTCGTCCTTTTCGCTCACGCAGCAGGCCGCTGAAGCGCTCTGGGCTGCCGTCGAGGCCAAGGCCTCCCTGGAGGCGATGAAGCAGCGCCTGGCTGAGGCCACCGCCAGGCTTGATGCCCTGGTGGAGCTGGGGGCCCTGCCGGAGAAGAACCTGCCCACGGTGGGGGGCTTCTGCCTCTACCGCCAGGAAGGCCGGGTGTCGTGGTCGTACCCCACGTCGATCAAGGAGCTCGAGGGCCAGCTCAAGAAGCGCAAGCAGCTGGCCGAGCAACTCGGCGAAGCCACCCAGAAGCGCGGCGATCCCTTCTGGACGATCAAGCCCGCCGAGGCACTCGGACAATGAGCCCCGATCCCTGCACCGGCGGTGTCAGCCGCCGCGGCGCCGCCCAGGCGGTGGCGATCCACCTGCGCGAATTGCCCAGCACCGCCCTGGAGGCCCTGGTCGATCTGGTCACGGCCTCCGGCCCCGAGGCCCTGATCGAGGCCGTCTCCGCAGAGCTGGTCGCCCGCCATCCCAAACACCTCCGCTCCTGAGGCCATGAACCCCTCCCCCTGGCTGACGGCGCCCCAGGCCGCCGCAGCACTGAGTGTCTCGATCTCCACCCTCTACCGCTGGCGCACCCAGGGGCTGCTGGTGCCCGGTGAGGACTGGATGCGCAAGTGGCCGAGCGGCAAGAGTCCGGTGCTGTATCACGGTGAGCGGGTACAGCGGCGCATCGCGGCCCTCACCGCCCGCAGCGCCGACGAGCTGGAGCCGGTCCTGGGTTGAGGGGTGGCCCGATGGCTCGGGCGACTCTTGCCGGACCTGTCTGTTCGACCGGCCCCGCATGTGTACGAGTGACCTAGTGTTTACACATCGGCTGAGATGGCTGGCCCATGCGCACCAACATCGTCATTGACGACGCCCTGATGCAGCAGGCCATGCAACTGAGTGGGGCCCGCAGCAAGCGGGAGGCCGTGGAACTGGGCCTGCGCACCCTGGTGCGGCTGCAGCAGCAGGGTGAGATCCGGGCGTTCCGCGGGCAGCTTCCCTGGGATGGTGACCTGGAGGCCCAGCGGCTCGATGGGCCTGATGAGCCGGCGTGATCGTCGTTGATTCTTCGGTCTGGATTGACTTCTTCAATGGAGTCAGCACGACCGAGGTGGATCACCTCGATTGGCTGCTCGGGGAGACGCCGCTGGCGATCGGTGATCTGATCCTGGTGGAGGTGCTGCAGGGATTCCGCCAAGGGCGTGATGTGGCGAAGGCCCGGCAGCTGTTCCAGTCGTTGACCCTGCTGCCGATGCTGGAGGGACGCAACGCCTGGGTGGCAGCCGAGAACTACCGGCAGCTGCGCAGCAAGGGGATCACGGTGCGCAAGACGATCGACGGGATCATCGCCACCGCCTGCATTGAGGCCAACCTGCCGTTGCTGTTCAGTGACCGCGACTTCCAGCCTTACGTGGAGCATCTGGGGTTGCAACCGGTGCTGGGCTGAGGCCTGGGCCACTCCCAAGCCCTGCTTTTCAGCCTCGCTGCAGCCGAAGATGTCGCGCTTGCCCCTGAGGGAACAGGGTTGAAGTCCGCAGGGCGGCAAGGCGAGGCCCACCAGGGCCGCCGCGCTCACTCTTCCTCGTCGGCTCCGCCGGCCGGCACCAGGCGGATCTGCTTGCGACCGAGCTTGATCTCGAACTCATCGCCGGGCCTGAGATCCAGCATGGCGGTGTAGGCCTTGCCCACCAAGAGGTTGCCGTTGCCCTGCACCGTGGCCACATAACTGAGGCTGCGGCCACCTTTTCCCTTCCCGTTGCCGTTCCCTTCCCCAAGGCTCACGCCCTTGGCCTCCAGCAGGGCCTCGTAGAAGGCGGTGAAGTTCAGCCGTTCGCTGCCATCTTTTTTGGTGCTGACGTAGCCGGCAGCCCGCACCAGGTCGGACTTGGAGGCATCGCCCTGCTCCTTGACTTTGGTCAGCAGTTCAGATCCAGTGAGGGCCATGTTGGTGCAGCATCGATTAGCTCGACCATAACGAACCTGCCGATGTCGGCCAGAGCAGCAAGGTGCGGTTGCCCGACCCTTCAGCGGAGGCTTTCGCAGGCCACACCATCACCATTCCCATCCAGATAGGTGTGCCCTTGGCGCAGCAACTCCTGGGCGCGTGTGAAGGAGCCGATCTCACGGCAACGTAACCTCCGGCCACCAGGAATCGATTCGGCGGTGCTGGCTGATCGCCCCGATGTTCTGCCGCGGCGAAAGTCCCAGGGGCGGGTGATACCGCCCGGTACCCTCCACACCCCGTAGCGGCTGCGGGAAGCCCGGAACTCAGCATCCAAGTACTCTCTGGCGTCGCATTGGCCCAGGTATCGGCGGTAGGCAAAGGCCATGCCGTCTTCCACCAGGGCCAGGTTCAGATTCACCTTCCCGATCACCTCGGCCACCGTGCGGCCGTAGCGATCCATCGTCTGGGGTCTGAGGGTCACGCCAGAGCCCAGCCGCAGCCGGCTTTGGAGGTAGCTGCGGGCATTGGCGCCATCGGGAGCCTGCGCCATCTCTGGCGCGTCAATGCAGGCCAGCCGGATCGTGATCCGCTGCTGACCTTGCAGCACGCGGATCGTGTCGCCATCGCCGATCGAGAGCACCATGGCGCGAATCTCCGGGCCCGCTAACGCCGCTTGGGATGCCGTTGTCGAGGCCATCGCCAGCAACAGAGCGGCAAGTGGGCGCAGGCTCAGGGACATCACGCCACTCTGAAGGCCGATGGACTTTCCTCTGTCCCTCTCTCAGGGGCGCGGCTCTAGTTCCTCCAGCTCCGTACGCAGCTTTCCGAGGAACTCCTCATCCACCTCGGTGGCGGTGAGTTCCTCGCCCACCAGGTCCTGGATCAGGGGGTAGAGACGGACGTCGAACCACTTGCGGAACACCGCGTAGGTGCGCTCCGCCGGCCAGGTGCCGGTGTCGCGATGCCAGTAGTCGAGCTCGGCTTCGAAGATCGCCTCGAAGACCTCCTTGAGGATCTCCTCAGCCTCCTCTTCTGTCTCGTAGTCGGGAATCAGATACAGGCAGGGCTCCCTGGCTCCAGCCGCATCGACATCCAGGTCGTGCTGCCGCGCCCACGCAAGCAGTTTCTCGCTGGGGTAGATCCCCACCGCGCAGCGGTTCACCACGGCCATGGCCCACCCGGCGGTGTGGCCTTAACGCTAGGCCTGGCTACCTGAGCAACCGTGGCGCTGCCGGGGAAGCCGGACACGTTTACCGCGAAGAGCCAATGTTCTGCATCTGAGGACAGCTGCAGAAAGGCTGGCTACGCCCCCAATGAGAAGGGCGCCCCGTATCGAGCGCCCTTGGGCCGGTTGCAGGGTCTGGGCTCGCGCTGCCCTGGTCGTGGCCTCTGATTCATCAATAGGTCCAGCAGCCCGGCTTGTCAGTACGGCAAGCCGTTCCTGCCCGGTGCTGACGGCACCAGACTGGGCCCATCGGCACAGAGCAAGGAGAGGCCATGACCACGACCCTGGAGAAACCAACCACGCTGCAGTGTGCCTGCCCAGGCTGCCACTGCACGGTGCAGGCGGACAGCCCGTTCCGCAACGGCGCCCTGCTGTTCTGCAGCGAGGTCTGCGCCAAAGGGCACCCCAACGGTGAGCCCTGCCACGCCGGCTGTGGCTGTGAGTGCCATGGCTGAATCGGCTCCGCCTTCTGCGGGTCCGATTCCCCTGGAGCTGCCAGCGGGAGTGCACCAGCTCTGCCGCTGCGGCCGCAGCCGCCATGGCTGGATCTGCGATGGCGCCCACCTCGGCACTGGCTGGGTGTCACGGGAGCTGCGGCTTGATCAAGCCAGCACGGTGATGGTCTGCGGCTGCGGCCTTTCCCACCGCTACCCGCTCTGTGATGGCCGCCACGCCAGATCAGCGGGCCGCAGACGCTGGTGGAGGTGGTGGGCCTGAGTGGCTTGATCGTCCGGTCGGCGCCCTCTGTCTGGGGGTGAGCTCAACGCGCCCAGGCGTTGCTCTGCCCAGGGGATGGTTCTGCCTACCTCCCTGTGGCGCTCATCGCGGAGCAGAGTGGGTAGGAAGATCGCCGGCTCAGCCGCCAGGGTGTCAACGTCGTGGGTCGGGCCGATACCGAGGATCATCCCCGAACCCAGGTACTTCTCGATCCACTCCGTGGTGGTTGGAACGGAAGCCCTGAGGAAGGAGGCTTTGAACTGCTGGCCGTGCTCGCGGCTGTTCACCCAGGTGCCGCTCACGGTGGCCCATTCACCGGCACTGATCTCGGCGGCATGGCCCACCACCGTCACCAGGTCGCGGTGGCCGCGGGCCTTGATGCGCAGCACGCAGAAGCCGTTGTCGGGATTGTGGAAGGTGACGCGCTGGAACGATCCGGCCAGGGCCTCGGTGGGCTGCGGCGACGCCTGGGCAGGATCAGTGAGTACGGGGGTGCCAGGGCGGACGTGGCCTGTGGGCTCACCTTTAAAGGTCTACCCGGCTAGGCCGCAGCGGCCTCGATGATCGCCGTGGTGGAGGTCTCCACCGCCCGGGCCACCTCCCGCAGGGAGGGATCGGCCGAGAGGCCCGCAAGCATCGCCTCGGGGCGGATCATCCCGAGGCGGGTCTGGCCGGCTTCGGTGTAGACGGAGATCCGGCAGGGCAAAGCCATGTTGAGCGCCATCGTGGTGCTGAGCACAGTGGCGGCCTGCTGGGGGTTGCACACCTCGAAGATGCGGCACTGCTCCAGGAACGGCTGACCTTTGCTGCGCAGGGTGTTGCCCAGATCATGCACGGCCAGCAGGCCGAAGCCATGCTCCGCCACCGCCTTCTGCAGGGCGGCGCTGGCGGCCTCGAAGGATTTCGGCGTATCGAGGATGAAGAACGGATCCATCGGTGGCCTCAGGGTGTGCCGTACCAACTGCGATACCACTGGGACATCTGCTGGATTTCATCGCTCTGCACCCGCACCATGGCCTGCTGCAACTGACGAAGCTCCGGGTGCTGCGAATTGGTCTGGGCCATCGAGGCCATCATCACGCCCATCTGGTGGTGGGGAATCATCTGCTCAATGAAGGCACGGTCGAAGTCAGGGGCTGCGCTCAGGGCAGAGAGGTTCGTGCCACCACCCATCTGTCCCATGCCCATGCCCATGCCCCCGCCCATGCCCATTCCTCCACCCATGCCCATGCCGTTCTGCCAACCCCAGCCAGTGCCCGGACCCCAACTGGGCACATCTTTGCCAAACCACTGCCGGTACCAGGCGCGCATCTGGGCGTTCTCGCTGGTCTGACTGGCCTTGATGCTCTTCGCCAGTTCCTTGATCTCGGGCCGCTTGGCGCGGTTGAGGGCGAGATCGGCCATCGCGATCGCCCCATCGTGGTGGGGGATCATCATCACGATGAACTGCTGATCCGAGTGGCCCATCCCCATCTGGCCCGGGCCACCCACGCCTCCTCGATACCCGGGCATGCCGGCACCGCCCCCGTAGCCGGGCATGCCGGCACCGCCCATACCCTGGGACAGGCACCGGGTGCCAGCCCAAAGGGAGACCGTGATGATGCCTCCCGTGGCCAGCAGCAGGGCTGGCCGTCCGAAGAATCTTCGTCGTGGATCGTTGTTGGCCATTGTTTCGACACCGCTCGCTTGCCGTCCATTTCAAAGGTGGCCACGGGTTAGCAAGTGGCTTGACAATTCAGCCGAATGTTCACGTGACCTCCGCCGGCCGGGGGCTGCTCAGACGTTGAGATTCGGGCAGATCACGGCCGTGTTCGGCGCTGGATCGCTTTGCCAGTTCTGCAGCAGGCTTTGCAGTTCCCTCCTGAACAGACGCAGCTCCCGCAGCCGTTCGTCCACCAGATCGATCTGCCGTTGGAGCTGCCGCTGGATGTCGACGCAGGGGAGCTCACCGGCATCGTGCACCGCCAGACACTCCTGAATGTCATCAAGAGTCAGGCCGAGGCTCTTGAGCCGCCGGATGAATTCCAGGCGCCGCAGGCTCTCCTCACCGAACAGGCGGTAACCGCCTTCGCTGCGGCCCACCGCCGGCAGCAGGCCGAGATCTTCGTAGTAGCGGAGGGTTTTCACCGGCAGGCCACTGCGGCCGGCCAGAGCCCCGATCTTCATGCCGGTCTTCATGCCAACAGCTCCCATGGGCTTGACTCTCCTGCCGTGGGGAGACTCTAAGCTGACCTCAGGCTTGCTCCCCCACCACCCTGTGAACCGCATCGCTCTGGCTCTCCTGCTGTCGGCTGGCGCCTTGCTGAACCCCGGCGTCGTTCGGGCCCAGGCCAACGACATGTTCCCCAGCAAGGCCGCTGCGGAACAGCGCGCCAAGGAGCTCAAGTGCAGCGGCGCCTTCGCGATGGGCAAGGAGTGGATGCCCTGCAAGAACTTCGATGTCTATGAGAAGGCCGTCTCCAAGGAGAAGTGACCCCACCGTGCCCTTCCCGCCTCTGATTCTTGCCCTGACCATCCCCGCGACAACCCGATGATCCCGCACCACACCAGCCCCCTCCAACAGCCCTACCGGTGGGCCTTGCTGGTCGCCCTGTCGGCGGTGGCCTTCGCCCCGCTCCTCACCACTGCACCCGCTGCGGCGCACATGAAGGGCATGTTCAAGACCAAGCAGGAGGCGGAGCAACGCGCCGTCGAGCTCAAGTGCAAGGGCGCCTTTGCCATGGGCTCGCTGTGGATGCCCTGTGCCAATGAGCAGGCGCTCCACAAGGCCCTGCAGAACAACTGACCCCAAGCCGGCGATCCCCATGAGCCGCCGCCATCTGCGCCGCCGCATCCATCGAGCCCTGGTGCCGATCGCAGCGGTCCCCCTGATCATCACCGCGCTGTCGGGTTCGATCTATGGGCTGATGCTGGCGAACAACATCGATGCCTTCTGGCTGCTCAAGGTCCACACGGGCAACTTCGGGATGCTCAACCTGCAGCCCTATTACTCGGCGATCATCGGCATTCTTACGTTGATCATTGCCATCTCAGGCGTGGGCCTGCTGCTCGGCGGCCCCCGCGAGCGACCAGCATCATTGAGCTCAAAGGCGAACAATCAGGGACCAGGCTACGAAAATCACGGGACTTGAGTCTCCACCTAACTGGACACCACTAGCTTGAAGGGATGACCCCTTCCCCGAGCTCGTCTTGTTGTCATGCCGAGGGCCCAGCCGCATCGGCGGACGGCATGGAGCGGGAGTTGGCCCGGGAGCGCACCCTGTTGCGCCGCAAGGTCAGCGTGGCGGCCGTGCTCACCGTCCTGGTGGTGGTTTCCAGCCTGCCCCACATGCTCGGCACTGGGCATCATTCCTTCCTGCCGCTCTGGTTCACGAGCCCCTGGACCCAGCTGATCCTCACCACTCCGGTGCTGTTCTGGTGCGGGCGTGATTTTTTCACCGGGGCCGTCTCGGCCTTCCGCCAGCACTCCGCCGACATGAACACCCTGGTGGCGGCAGGCACAGGCATCGCCTACCTCACCTCGCTGTTCACCACCCTGTTCCCGCAGGTGCTGATCGCTGAAGGCCTGCCGACCGACGTCTACTTCGAAACCGCCGCGGTGATCCTCACCCTGGTGCTGCTGGGCCGCCTGCTGGAGGCCCGGGCCCGCGGGCAGACCTCAGAAGCGATCCGGCGGCTGCTGCAGCTGCAGCCCCCTACCGCCCGGGTGCTGCGGGAGGGACAACCGGTTGAAGTTCCGGTGTCGACGGTGGTGGTGGGGGACCTGGTGCAGGTGCGTCCCGGCGAAAAGATCCCGGTGGATGGGGAGGTGAGCGAAGGCAGCTCCTGGGTGGAGGAATCGATGCTCACCGGTGAACCCACGCCTGTCGCCAAAGCCGCCGGTGATGCCGTGATCGGCGCCTCGATGAACCGCAGCGGCAGCTTCACGTTCCGCGTCAGCCGGGTGGGGGGCGACACCGTGCTCGCCCAGATCGTGGAGCTGGTGCGCCAGGCCCAGAGCTCCCGCACCCAGGTGCAGCGCCTGGCCGATCAGGTGGTGGGCTGGTTCGTGCCGGTGGTGATTGCCCTGGCGATTACGGCCTTCGTGGTCTGGTTCCTCGTCAGCGGCAATCCCGTGCTGGCGATGCTGTTTCTGGTGAGCGTGCTGGTGATCGCCTGCCCCTGCGCGTTGGGCCTCGCCACCCCTACCTCAATCATGGTGGCCTCCGGCAAGGGGGCCGAGAATGGGCTGATCTTCCGCAGCGCCGAGGCCCTGGAGACGGCCGGCAAGCTGCGCACCATCGTGCTCGACAAGACCGGCACCCTCACCCGCGGCCAGCCGGAGGTGACCGATTTCGAACGGCTGAAAGGTGGAGCATTGCCGGCCGATACCCTGCTGGCCCTCACAGCCGCGCTGGAATCCCGCTCGGAGCATCCCCTGGCCGAAGCGATCGTGACCTATGCCCGCAGCCAGTTGAAGGACCGTGAACTCCCGGCGGTGGTGGACTTCGAGGCCGTGGCCGGCCGCGGCGTGCAGGGGGTGGTCGCCGGCCGGCAGGTGCGGGTCGGTACCCCCCGCTGGTTCGAGGAGCTCGGCATCGACACGGCCGCCCTCAAGCCCCTGGTGGAGCGTCTCGAGGCCGCCGCCTGCAGTGTGGCGGCCGTGTTGGTGGACGGGCGGATCGAGGCCTGCTTCGGTGTGGCTGATCCCCTCAAAACCAGTTCAGAAGCCGCCGTGGCCGCCCTGCGGCATCTGGGTCTGCAGGTGGTGATGCTCAGCGGCGACGCCCGACGCACCGCCGAGGTGGTGGCCGCCCAGGTGGGGATCGAGCGGGTGATTGCTGAGGTGCGTCCCGCCGACAAGTCCTCGGTGATTCGCAAGCTGCAGGAACAGGGCGAGGGCCCGGTGGCGATGGTGGGCGACGGCATCAACGACGCCCCCGCCCTGGCCCAGGCGGATGTGGGCATCGCCATGGGCACCGGCACCGATGTGGCGATCGCCGCCAGCGACATCACCCTGATCTCCGGCAACCTGGCCGGCGTGCCGGCGGCGATCGAACTCAGCCGGGCCGCCATGGCCAACATCCGCCAGAACCTGTTCTTCGCCTTCGCTTACAACGTGGCCGGCATCCCACTCGCGGCGGGCTTGCTGTTTCCGCTCACCGGCTGGCTGCTGAGCCCGATGATCGCCGGCGCCGCCATGGCCTTCAGCTCCGTGTCGGTGGTGAGCAATGCCCTGAGGCTGCGGAACTTCCGCCCCGCGCGCCTACCACTTCCAAGCACCTGATGCAGATCCTTGCTGCCGCAGCGCCCCTCTGGCGCACCATCGATCAACCCATGGCCCTCAAAGGGCTGGTGGCCATGGTTGGCTTGCTTCTCATCGCCTGGGAACTGTGGTGGTTCCTCGGCCGCCATGGCGGTGGCGTGGCGGCCGGCGAGAGCGAGGCGGGCGTGCAGGAGATCACCATCACTGTCGATGGGGGCTATGCGCCCTCGAGAATCCAGGTGAAGGCAGGGAGGCCACTGAGGCTGTCGTTTCACCGCATCGATCCGAGCGGCTGCGTGGCCCAGGTGATCTTCCCCGATTTCCACAAAACCCTCGATCTACCCCTTGAGGCCACCACCAGCCTGGAGTTGCCGCCCACCGAAGCCGGTGTTTATCCCTTCCACTGCGGCATGAACATGGTGCGCGGCGTGCTGGAGGTGGTGGAGGAGAGCGCCAACAATCAGAGCGCAAACAGGGCGTCGTAGTTGTGATATTCGCTCTTGCGTAATCCTTCCACCGCCAGCATCCTGCGCAATTCGATGATCTCGGCCCGCTGGGCCACGATCACGCCGCGAGCAAAGCGCCGAATCGTGCTGTTGGTGCTCTTGGCCAGGGCGTCGTGGGCCATGATCAGCGCCCCGCCGTGGTGCTCGAGCATCCCCTCCAGGAACCAGACCACCCGGTTGTCCTTGGTGGGTATCTCACCCATCATCCGCATGCCATCGATCTGGGCCTGGCTCATGCGGGTGAGGCCGGCGAGGCTGTCGGGATCGCCGCCGCTGGCTAGGGCCACGGGATACACGGGCGCCTGGGGATACCAGGCCTTGCGCCAGAGCCCCATGGCCCGGATCTCGCCCGCCTGATCGCGCCAGATCGTCTTGCCGAGGGCTCCCACGCCAGGTGCACCGATGCCGAAGACGAATTCACTCATCCGCAGCGCGCCGGTGTGGTGCTGCACCATCCCATCGATGAAGCGCAGGTCGTAGGTGGCACCGGCGGGACCCACGTCATGGGCGTGGCCGGCATGGGCCGGCGAGGATCCGGCAGGGGCAGACACCCCAGGCATGTCCATCATCCCCGGCATGCCCTGGTGCCCTTCATGATTCATGCCACCGGGCATCTGGGCCAGGGCAGGAGCCGCCACGCTGAGGGCAGAGGCGAGCCCGATCAAGGTGGCGGTGAAGTGGGACGGGCGCATGGCGGCAGGGTCACAGCAGCTCACCGTATGGTCTCCCCTTGGCGGGAGAGTCAAGGACCAGGGCCACAGCAAATCTGCGCCGGCCGATGCCAGCCCTCCAGGGCTTGACTCTCCTCCTGACTGGAGACCTTAAGGTAATGGCAAGCCTCATCGTCATTCCATGAACACCGATCACTTGTTTCGGTCTTCGCCTCTCCTTGGCTTGCTCGCCGGCATCAGCGCGCTCACAGCTGTCACCACAGGAGTCGGCTCACCCCTGCCAGTGGCGGCGGCCACCGCTCCGGTGCCCATCACCTCGTATCGCTCAGCCAGTTGTGGGTGCTGCAAGGGATGGATCCAGCACATGCGCGACAACGGCTTCCAGGTGCGAGATGTCGTCATCGCCGATTCCGACAGTGTCAAACGTCGACTGGGAGTCCCCAGTCAGCTGGCGTCCTGCCATTCCGCCCAGGTCGCTGGATATGTCCTCGAGGGCCACGTTCCGGCCGCCGATGTCAAGAGGTTGCTTCGGAGTCGCCCGCCGGTGTTGGGCCTTGCCGTACCGGGAATGGTGTTGGGTTCTCCTGGTATGGAATCGGCCAAGGCAACAGAGTCTTACAGCGTTCTGGCCTTCTCCTCCACCGGGCGCACCAGTGTTTTCTCGCGTCATTTCCCCTGAGGTCTCCCAAAAACCTTCTGCCGCAACCGGAGGACATGCCCAGCTTCTCCCAGCCCCATGCCATCGTGATGGGCTTGGGGCTGGGGGGCGTGATCAATTTCCAGCCCTTCGATCCCGATCGGATGGATGCCCGTGATGGCCGCGACCAATCCCAGCGCCGCTGAAAAGACACAGTGCTGGTGCGCTCGGGGGAGAAGGTGCGCCTTCGGGTGAGCTTTCTCGATTTCGCAAGTCGCACTCTCTCTCACTGCCACAAGCTCGATCACGTTGATCCGTTCATGCGCCACGTCCTGACCCTGTCGCTGGCCTTTTGGTGGCTGGCGGCTCCGGCGACGGCGGCGGATATGGAGGCGTGCCGGAACCTGCTGGAGCAACGCAATGCCCTGGCCGAGCAGACCATGAAGGCCGAAATCGCCCTGGTCCGCACCATCCGTGAACGGATCTGCCCGGTCCTCAGCCAGCAGGCCGATGGGGCCAATGCCAACGACCGCAACGAGACGACCATCGACTACCAGGCCCTGATCGAGTGCCGCCACAAGGCGGAAGAACAGCTGCTGCGCAGCCGGCGGGTTCTCTACGTCAACCGCCAGCAGTTCAGGTTCTACACGGCGGCTGGAGCCAAGCTGGCCCGGCAAGCCGATGGGCTGATGCAGCAGATGCAGGATCAGGAGTGTCCCCAGCTGCGTTGATCAACAGCCTGCGGACACACAGCCCCACCCACCCTTGACCCTGAAGTGACTACAGGCTGTTTGATGGGGTCTGGATGACAGGACCATGGCGGAACATTGCTGCAACAGCGGAACCAGCGGGCAGACGGCTGGAGCCACCACGGCGCCGCAACCGGAGCCGGCAAGCGCCAGAGAAGCGCGGTTTCGGATCAGCGCCATGGATTGCGCCACCGAAGAAACCGAGATCCGCCATGCCCTCGCAGGTGTCGACGGCATCCGCGGCCTGAGGTTCCTGCTGGCCGAGCGCGTTCTGGCGATCGATGCCGAAGCCGCAGGGCTCAACTCCGCCCTTGCCGCAATCCGCCGGCTGGGATTCAACCCGGAGCCGATCAGCTCCGATCACCGGCCTTCTGCCGCCCAGACCCGCGCCGAACGGCGCCTTGAACGGCTCCGCCTGGCGGGCTCCCTGGCATTGGCGCTCACGGCGGAGCTGCTGCATCTGGTCGTTCCCGCCTACCCGGGCCATGAGCTGGTGGAGATCGGGATCGCCATCGCCGCGATCGCCCTGGCGGGCTTCTCCGTGTTTCGCAAGGGCCTGGCCGCCCTGCGCCAGGGCCGGCTCAACATCAATGCGCTGATGAGCGTGGCGGTCACGGGCGCCTTCCTGATCGGCCGCTTCCCGGAAGCCGCCATGGTGATGGCTCTCTATGCCGTGGCCGAGGCGATCGAAGCGCGGGCGGTGGAGCGGGCCCGCCAAGCGATCACCAGCCTGATGGCCCTGGCTCCCGACGAGGCGGAGATCCGCCAGAGCGATGGCCGCTGGCAGCGCGTGTCCGCCAGTGCTGTTGCCATTGGAGATGTGGTGCGCGTTCGCCCGGGCGAGCGCCTGCCTCTCGATGGCACGGTGCTCAGCGGCGAGAGTGCGATCAACCAGGCCCCGATCACCGGCGAAAGCCTGCCGGTCGACAAGGGCCCAGGCGATGCGGTGTTCGCGGGCACGATCAACCAGGGCAGCGCCCTCGAGATCCAGGTAACGGCGCCCGCCTCGCTCAGCACCCTGGCGCGCATCATCCAGGCCGTGGAGGAAGCCCAGGCCTCCCGTGCTCCGATCCAGCGCTTCGTGGATCGCTTTGCGGCCCGCTACACCCCGGCGGTGTTCGTGGTGGCACTGGCTGTTGCCCTGCTGGCGCCGCCCTTGCTGGGGTTCACCCCTCTGCAGGCGATGTACAAGGCGCTGGTGCTGCTGGTGATCGCCTGCCCCTGTGCGCTGGTGATCGCTACACCGGTCACGGTGGTGAGCGGCCTGGCCACCGCCGCCCGTCGCGGCATCATCATCAAAGGCGGCCTTTACCTCGAGGAGGCCCGCAAGATCAAGGTGTTGGCGCTCGACAAGACCGGCACGATCACCCTGGGCCAGCCCAAGCTGGTGGCCTTTTCCCCTCAGCGAGAAGGGCCAGACGCTGGCGTTCTCAAACAGTGGGCCAGCAGCCTGGCGGAGCGCTCCGACCATCCGGTGTCGCGGGCGGTGGCCGCAGGCCTCGATGGCGAGCGGCTGGCCGTGGAGTCCTTCGAGGCTCTGCCGGGGCGCGGGGTGCGCGGCGTGATCGCAGGGCGGCCGCTGATGCTGGCCAACCACCGCTGGATCGAGGAGCTGGGCCTTTGCTCCAGCGGACTGGAGGCGTCGATGCAGGTCCATGAGCGCCAGGGTCGCTCGCTCAGCCTGCTGGCGGATGACAGCGGCGTGCTCGCCCTGATCGCCGTAGCCGACACCGTTCGGCCCAGCTCCGCTGCCGCCATGGAAGCCCTGCGATCCCTGGGCGTCACCCCGGTGATGCTCACGGGTGACAACGCAGCCACCGCCGGCGCGATTTCGGCCCTGGCCGGCATCGAGCAGGTGAAGAGCAACCTGCTGCCCCAGGACAAGCTCGAGGCGGTGGCCGATCTGCAGGCCCGCTACGGGTTCACGGCCATGGCAGGAGATGGCATCAATGATGCGCCGGCTCTGGCCCAGGCGGACATCGGTTTTGCGATGGGGGCTAGCGGCACCCACATCGCCGTCGAAGCTGCCGATGTGGTGATCATGAACGACGATCTGATGCGCGTACCGGAAACGATCGCCCTCTCTCGCCGCACCTTCCGCATCCTGCGCCAGAACATCGTCCTGGCCCTGGGAATCAAGGCCCTTTTTCTGGTGCTCACCGTGGCCGGGAACGCCACGATGTGGATGGCGGTTTTCGCGGACATGGGCACCAGCTTGATCGTGATCGCCAATGGACTTCGACTGCTTCGCACTCCCACGCTTGGCAAGATCAAGGGCTGAGCCTGGTCGGGAACGATCAGACCTGAGCCTTGTCGATTCCAGCCGAACGGTTCAACTCCATGAGGATGCCACAGGTCTTCACCTCATCCGGTTGCTGACAAAGCCCTCTGAGCTGCCGTAGCTGATCCTGGAGTTTGTGCAACTCATTCACGCGGGCATCGACCTCGGCGATCTTCTCGTCCAGCAGGGCATTCACCGTCAGACAGCTTCCGGATGGTGTGTCGAGCACCCCAATCAGGATGCGGACCTCCTCCAGGCTCATGCCAAGGCTGCGGCAGTAGCGGATGAAGCGCAACTGCTCCATATGCCGCGGCGTATAGAGGCGATAGTTGCCATCCGTGCGCTGTGGCAGCGGCAGCAAGTGCTCGCGTTCGTAATAGCGGATGGTTTCGATCTTCACCCCGGTGGATCGTGCCAACTCGCCAATCTGCATGGATTCATCCCCTTGGGTTGGCAAGTCGGGCGGACAAGCCTCCCTGGCGCAACGCTAGGCCCTTGACCCTGAAGCCACTCCAGGCTTTTCAATGGCCGTATCTCAGCCGTTCTCTCCCCCTGTGAGCAGCGCTACGCGAACCAAGCCTCTCTCCAGCCGTCGGGTCGGCCAGGAGCCAGGCCGGCCCTGGGTGCGCCTCACCATGGCCGTGCTCGCCACGATCGGCATGATCGATACCGGCTCGATCACCGCCAAGCGCTGGGGTTGGATCGGCAGCCTGTCCTGTCCGGGCGGTAGCGATGGCTGCGACAAGGTGCTCGGCAGCGCCTGGGGCACGCTGCTGGGCCAGCCACTTTCTCTCTTTGGGTTCCTGGCCTACGCCACGGTGCTCCTGCTGGCCCTGATGCCGTTGCTGCGAGGAGGTCTGCGGGCCCCTGCCTCGGAGGGCAATCGCTGGGCTCTGTTCTTCACCAGCAGCGGCATGGCCGTCTTCAGCCTGGTGCTGATGGGGCTCCTGGTCTTCGAGATCAAGGCCTTCTGCACCTTCTGTGTGGTGTCAGCCGCCCTCAGCCTCGCGCTGTTCCTGTTGAGCCTTGTTGGAGGTCGCTGGATCGACCTTGGCCAGCTGATCTTTCGCGGAGTGATGACAGCCCTCCTTGTCGGTCTGATGGGGCTGGGCTGGGCGGCCTCGGCGGACCAGCCTGTCGCTGCAAGCGGGCGCGCGGCCCCAGCTGTGGTCAGCGCCAGTTCGCCGGCCAAGATTGCCCTGGCGGAGCATCTGAGCAGCGTCGGTGCCCGGGTGTTCACGGCGTACTGGTGCCCCCACTGCCATGACCAGAAGGAGGCCTTCGGCAAGGAGGCTGCCGCCAAGCTCCAGGTGATCGAATGTGCCGAAGACGGTGCCAACACCCAGGCGCAGCTGTGCAAGCAGCAGGGGGTTCAGGGCTATCCCAGCTGGCAGATCAAGGGCGTTATGGATTCGGGCGTCAAGCCGCTGAACACCCTCGCCGATCTCAGTGGCTACACGGGTCCTCGCGACTTCTGAGCAGGCAATCACCCTGCCAGGCCAGCCATTCCCCGATAAGGGACCAACGCCACCCTCGCCCTAACCTCCAGCTCCGCTGGCATCGCTTCATGCCTGATGCACCGCTCGGCACCGCCGCCCGCATCGACACGCAGGCCGTGGAGGTGCCTGCCGGCCTGGGCACGCTGCGCACGTTCCTACGGGTGCTCGGACCCGGGTACCTGGTGGCCGTCGGCTACATGGATCCGGGCAACTGGGCCACCGATCTGGCGGCCGGGTCCCAGTTCGGCTATCGCCTGCTGTGGGTGATCGGGCTCTCCAGCCTGATGGCGATGGTGCTCCAGTCGCTCTGCTGCCGGCTGGGCATCGCGACGCGGTTGGATCTGGCCCAGGCCTGCAGCCAGCTCCTGCCGCGGTTCTGCCGGATTCCCCTGTGGCTGCTGGCCGAGGTGGCGATCATTGCCTGTGACCTGGCCGAGCTGGTGGGCAGCGCCATTGCCCTGCAGCTGCTTTTCGGTCTTCCTTTGCCCTGGGGGGTGGGCCTAACGGCCGCCGACACCCTGTTGCTGCTGGCCCTGCAGCGCTTCGGGATCCGCCGACTGGAGGCCCTGGTGATTGCCCTTGTGGCCCTTGTGGGCGGTTGTTTCGCGGTAGAGATGTTCTTGCTGCAGCCCAATTGGAGCCAGGTGGGCCTGGGCTTTCTTCCGCAGGCCGCCAGCCTCAGGGACGGCCAGCAGTTGTTTCTGGCCGCCGGCATTCTCGGGGCCACGGTGATGCCCCACAACCTCTATCTGCATTCCTCACTGGTGCAGACCCGCCTCTGGGCCGGCGGCCGCGGGACGCAGCGCAGGGCGCTGGCCTTCAGCACCTGGGACACCCTGATCGCCCTCAGCCTGGCCTTTCTGATCAATGTCTCAATCCTGGTGCTGGCCGCCGGCAGCTTCTACGGACGACTGCCGCAGCCGGTGACGGACCTCAGCGAGGCCTACCGGTTGCTGACGCCGATGCTGGGCACGTCGCTCGCCAGCGTGCTGTTCGGGGTAGCCCTGCTGGCGGCGGGCCAGAGCTCCACCCTCACCGCCACCATGGCCGGCCAGATCGTGATGGAGGGGTTCCTGCAGATCCGGCTGCCGGACTGGAAACGGCGGCTGCTCACCCGAGGCCTGGCCCTGATCCCGGCGATGGCCACGGTGATCCTGTTCGGCGAGCGGGCCACCACGAATCTGCTGGTGCTGAGCCAGGTGGTGCTGTCGCTGCAGTTGCCCTTCGCGGTGATCCCGCTGGTGTGGTTCTGCGGGCGGCGCGGTCTGATGGGCGAGCTCAGAGCGCCGCTCTGGCTTCAGGCAGCAGGCTGGCTGTGCGCCAGCGTGATTGTGATGATCAACCTGTCGTTGCTCACCACGGTGCTGCGGGGCGGCTGAACTGTTGACTGCAGCCTCTGCGAGGGCCCATGCCGCAGCTGGCGGACAGCAAGAAGCCCGAGGGTGGCTTCCGCGTACAGGAGCGCCGCCATGCTCAGGGCTGAACCCTCCCCGGCGAGGGTGCTGATTAGGGGGGCGCTGCAGCCGAAGAGGACGGCGGTAGTGATGGCTGCCAGCTGGCCTTTGCGTTGCTGAGCAATCAGCTGCTCCATCGCTTGATCAGTCCTGAAAGGGGACAGAAGATCCAAGCCAAGTCCGATGGCTCAATACTCGAGCAGTTTGGCGAGGTCTGGGCCAAATTCCTCATGGGATCCCAACCGGCCGGGGAGATGGAGGGCCCGGCTGGCTACCGCTGACAGGGCTGTCATCGCCGCCAGGGATTTCGGTGGCGATTGATCAGCGATCACCACGGTGAGGGGTTGCTGCAGGGTGGAGACCGCTGCCAGCCAGCCATCGGGGCGATCAAACGGATCCAGCCCCCCGGTCACAAAGGCGGCGCTGGCAAAGCGCGCACCGGGCTGGCGGGCAATCCGTTGCCGTGCCTCCAACCCAGCTTGCGTCAGGCCCGGACCGGCCACATCCACATGACGCCGGCTCATCCAGCCCAGCACTCCTGCAGAAGTGTTTAGGCGGTAGAGCAGCGAACCGATCAGGGGTATTTCCACCAGGAGACGGATGGCGTTGAAGACCCGACTCCGCCGCCCCGCCATGGTGGGGAACGGCCCGCGCCAGGTGGGGGCAACCACGACCCATTCCCTTGTCTGCAGACCGCGTGTGGCAGCCAGTAGGGCGATGCCGGCTCCATGGCCGGCGGCCAGCAGACCACAATCCACCGGGCAACAGTCGCGGCGGAAGTCCACAAGGAAGGCAGCCAGCAAATCAGCGTCGTAGGCAAGGCGCCGCCGCTCGCTCCCCCCGAAGCCCGGCCAGTCCACGCTGATCAGGCGGGGTAACGAGTCGGCATCGCCAGAGCGGCCACAGATCGCCTCGATGAACGGCTGCCACTCCTGGCGGCTGGAGATGGTGCTCAGCGCGGGTAGTAGCAACCAAGCAGGGCCATCGCCGCCAGAGATCCCGTAGGCGACGCGGATGGTCTGGCCTTCATGGGACCAGACGTAGGTCAGATCCCGATCGTGAGAGGCCTCCGCCGAAGCCTTGGTGGGACCAAGGGGAGCCTGGGCCATGGGCATGGAGGAAGCTGTCTTCATCAAGGCTATTGTGCACATTCACACAGTAAGGCGATGACCCCAGAGCGAGGTCGCTGCTCCTCCAGCCGGACAGGGAAGGTGATGCTCTCCTGCTGGATTCCAGAAGCTCTGCGGATGGAACTGGACCGGGTCTGGGCCGCCAAGGGCCTGAGGCCCCATGGCCGCACCCAGCAAGGGATGGAGGACATGATCGCCGCCTACCTGGCGGCCCAGCAAGAGGAATAAACGTGAGTAATCGACACCGCAACCAAAGCGGGCACGACCACGTGCACATTCACGATCACGATCACGATCACCACGACGATCATGGTCACCGCAGCAGTGCCCCCGGGGCATTTCGCTGGAGCATCGTGCTCAACAGCGGCCTCACAGCCCTGCAGTTGGTGATCGGCTTTGGCTTTGGCTCAGTGGCGCTGATCGGCGATGCCCTCCACAACCTGGGGGACGTGGTGGGCCTGTTCCTTGGCTGGGGGGCTGAGCGTCTCAGCCAAAGGCCCGCCTCAGGCCGCTTCACCTATGGCTATGGGCGCAGTTCCCATATGGCTTCCCTGGTGAATGGACTTCTTCTTTTCTCTGCCGGTGTTGTGGTGGTGGTGGAAGCCATTCAACGGCTGGTGCATCCTGTGCCCCTCGTAGCTGGCCCGGTCGCCTGGGCTGCCGCCGCCGGCATCGCGGTCAACCTCATCTCAGCTCGCCTGTTCGGGCAGGACCACCACCACGACCTCAACCAGCGGGCCGCTGTGCTGCATCTGCTCACCGATGCCGCCGTGTCGGTGGCGGTGCTGGTCAGTGCCGTGCTGGTAGGTGTTACCGGCTGGCTCTGGCTCGATGCAGTCACCGCCATTGGTGTGGGGGCGGCCGTGATCTGGAGCGCCAAGGGCCTGCTGGCCGAGGCCATCGCCGTCAATCTGGATGCCGCTCCACGGCACATCGATGTTGATCGGATCCGCCAGGCCCTGCTTGACCTCCCGGGTGTGGTTGAGGTGGAGGAGTTACACGTGTGGGGGGTGAGCACCTCACGGACCGCGCTGACCGCTCACATTCTGTGTCGAGCGGCAACGTTCACAGACGCCGGCGAGTTCCTTGAGCAGGCGCGCCGCCGTCTGGCAGAGATGGGCATCCGGAAGAGCACCCTGCAACTGGAGACAGCCGGCGACTGCTGAACCAGTGGAAGATGCACCCTTCGGGTCCATGCCACCTTCGCGATCGCCCGCAAGCTGCAGGGCACCCGGGGCTGCACCGTCTCGGTGATCTGAGTCCCAAAAGGACCAGCCCCATGGGCCTCACGGCTCCCTTTTTCGCCGAGGGCTCTGGGCGAGACACCAGCGGGGGAGGGGGCGGCCCTCCTCAGCAGCACTCAGAAGGTTCCTGCTTAACTTCTGGCGCTGATTCTTAACTTCGCCACAAGGACAGAAGCCGCCCACAGGTTCATGTCAACACTTGGCCTGAAGATCCATGATAAAGCCGTGTAAAAATCTCACTTGAGATGGTTCAATCAATCTCAGTATCAGCAGTAGCGATGCGTCTCAGCCTCCCTGGCGATGACCATGGCGGTGATGAACATCACTGACGTGAGCATGCTCGTGCTCAATCGGTGCGTGCTGATGCTCATGGGCATGCCAATAGGCCTGCTGTGGATCGCTTGAGAGCTGGTCATTCCGAGGGTGGTCGTGGCTGTGGTGGGGGTCTCCGCCGGTCGGGTCGTGCCTGTGACGATGCGCATGGCTGAAGGCGTCATGGCGATGCCAATGGGCATGGTCTTCCTTGAGCAGAACGGCAACGCCGAGCAGCATCAGGGCTGAGGCCGTCCCCATGCCGCTAGTGAATGCCTCGCGCAGCACCATTACGGAGAACAGGACGCCTACGAACGGAGCCGTTGAAAACACCACGGATTCGCGCGCCGCACCCAGATGGCGTAGGGCCAGCAGATCAAGCCAGATCGAGAGGCCGTAGCCCATCGCGCCGATCACCAGCAGTCCGAGAAGAACGGGCCAGGCCGGCAGGGATTGGCCGGCCGCCAGGGCCAGCAGCAGCATGGGAGTTGAGGCCCCGATCGCCTTCAGCATCGCGATCTGGAGGGGGTCGCGCTGGCTCAGGCGCTGGCTCAGGTTGTTGTCGATCCCCCAGGCCAGGCAGGCGCCGGCGATCAGCAGGGTGCCCTGCAGAGTTGCTCCGTGAAGAGAGCCCTCCGTGAGCAGCACGGCACCGGAGAGGATCAACACGGCCGCGATCAGCCCCCTGCGGCCGAGGTGCTCACGGCCGATCAGCACCGCGATCAGCAGCGTGAACACCGCTTCCAGGTTCAGCAGCAGCGAGGCGGAGCCCGCCGAAAGCAGGGTGAGACCCTGGACCAGGCAGATCGGACCAACCATCCCCCCTAGAACGGTGAGCCCCAGCAGCGGTGGAAGGTCACGGCGCTGCACCGGTGACTCCTGCTGCTGCTGACCACGGAACCCCCGCACCATCAGCAGCGCGATGCCAGCTCCGGCGTAGAGCAGCGCCGCGATCATCAGCGGCGAGCCTTCTTGGCTGACGACGCTGATCAAGGGAGCGCTGAGGCCGAAGAACACCGCGGCCAGCAGGCCAGCGATCAGCCCCTGCCGCTGTGGGTTACCCCTCACTCTCGTCACAGGATCGCCGCCAATGGCTTCAAGCCTCGCGCAGGCTTGCGGAGCCGGGGAAGCAACCAGCGTCCGAAACTGGCATAGAGGGCGGGGAGCACCAGCAGGGTGAGGCTGGTGGAGGTGAGCAAACCACCGAGCACCACAATCGCCAGGGGTTGGAGGATCTCGTTGCCGGCCCCGAAGGCCAGGGCCAGCGGCAGCATGCCCAGGGCCGAGGTGAGGGCGGTCATCAGGATCGCGTTGAGGCGCTGCAGGCTGCCGGCGCGGATCACCTCCTTGAGCTCCAGCCCTTCGGCGTGGCGGCGACTGTAGTTGTCCACCAACAGCAGGCCATTGCGGACCGCCACCCCGAATAGGGTGATGAATCCAATCAGGGAGGCCACCGAAAGCACACCGCCGGTGAGCAGGATCGCTACCAGGCCACCGACAAGGGCCAGGGGCAGATTGATCAGGATGGCAATCGTGGCCGGCAGAGATTTGACGGACACGAACATCAACACGGCAATCACCATCGTGGCCAGCAAGCTGTAGAGCACCAGGTTGGCGGTGGCCCGCTCCTCTGATTCGAACTGCCCGCCGTAGCGGATCAAGTAGCCGCTGGGCACCTTGATCTTGGTGTCGATCGTCTTTTGGATGTCGCCGACGACCGTTCCCAGTGGCCGGCCACTGACGTTGGCGGACACCACGATCAAGCGAGACACATCCTCCCGGTTGACCACATTGGCGCCCAGTCCGTTGTCAATCCGGGCCAGGGATCCCAGCGGCAGCATGGTGCCGGCGGGGGTTGAGATCGGAATGGCGCGCAGGGCATCGAGGCTGTTACGGGATTGCTCGGGCAGCATCACCACCACATCGGTGCGATCGGTGCCGTTGCTCACCACCTGGCCCACCGTCTTGCCGTTGAGGGCGATCTCCACCGCATCAGCGAGTTGCTGCATCGTCAGTCCGTTGGCGGTGGCGGCCTTGCGATCGAAAGCGATCTGCACCTGCTGGATGGGCAACTGGGGTTCGAGCTGCAGATCCACCACCCCCTGGATCGGTTCGATGGCGTCACGCACCTGCTCGCCGATCCTGCGCAGTTCGGCCAGGTCGGGCCCGTAGATCTTGATCGCGATGGCGCTGCGCACCCCCGAGAGAACCTCATCCATGCGGTGGGAGATGAAGCCGCCGATGTTGGGTGCCACGCCTGGAAGGCGAAGAAAGGCTTGGCGGAGTGCGGCGATGGCGGCAGGGCGATCCTTCATCGCCGCATCGCTCAACTCCACATCCACATGGGCCAGGTTGACGCCTGCCCCATCGGCATCTCCCGGGGCCCGGCCGGTACGAACCTGCACCCACTCAAACAGTGGATTGGCCTTGAGGGTGTTGGACAACGCCAGCCCGGCGCGGTTGGTCATCTCCAGCGACACGCCTGGATAAAGCACCATCGAATTCACCAGGGACTTCTCGCGGAACTCCGGCAGGAACACCCGCCCGAGGCTGGGCAGGATGGCGCAGGCCAGCACCACCACGGCCAGGGCCACGGCCAGCACCCGCTTGGGTGAGTTCAGCGCCATCTCCAGCATTGGCCTGTAAGCCCTCTCGGCCCAGGTGGCGATCCAGGTGCTCTCAGCGGGGAGCCGTGTGTTCGCCAGCAGAATCCCGCAGAGCGCTGGCGAGAGGGTGAGTGCCACCAGGGTGGAGGCGGCGATCGACAGCAGATAGGCCAGGCCCATCGGCGCGAAGATCCGCCCTTCCACTCCTGTGAGGCTGAAGATCGGCGCGAACACCACCACAATGATGACGGTGGAGAGAATCACTGGTTGGCGCACCTCCACCGAGGTTTCGTACACCACCTGCAGGGGATTCTTGGGCTGGGCGGCCACCTGGTTCTGGCGCAGGCCGCTGTAGCAGTTCTCCATGTCGACAATGGAATCGTCGACCACCGAGCCGATCGCTACCACCAGCCCGCCGAGGGTCATGGTGTTGATCTCCAGCCCAAAGGCGCGCATCAGCATCAGGCCGATCAGCAACGACAGGGGGATGGCACTGAGGGTGATGACGGCGGTGCGCCAGTTCATCAGGAACAGCAGCATCACCACCGAGACGATGGCGATGCCTTCTAGCAGTGAGCTGCTGACGTTCTTGATCGCCGTGTCAATGAAACTGGCCTGCCGGAAGGTGCGCTTCACTTGAATGTCGCCCGGCAAGGTCTTGCTGAGGGCGGCGATCCGCTCCTCCACCTCACGTGTGACTCTGGGGGTGTCGATGTCGGGCTGCTTGTTGATCATCAGCACCACCGCCGGCTTGCCGTTGAAGCTGCCGTCGCCGCGCTTGAGGGCGCTGGCCAGCCGCACGGTGGCGACATCCCCGAGCCTGAGCGATTGGCCTTTGCTGCCTGTCACCACGGAATCGGCGAGTTCCTCAGGGCTGCTTGCCTGGCCGCTGGCGCGGATCAGTTTCTCCTGCCCGCCCGCGATCAAAAAACCGCCGGGTGCATTGGAGCTTGCCGCTGCAGCCGCCTCAGCCACGGCCTGCAGCGACACATTGCGGGCCTGCAGTTGCTGGGGATTGATCTGGATCTGCTGCTGGGCTTCTTCACCGCCATAGAGGGTCACCTGGGAAACACCGGGCACCGCCAGAATCTGGTTGTTGAAGGTGGTGGCAACGATCCGGCGCAGCTCCATCGGCGTGGTCGGGCCGCCGCCCTTCAAGGTGAAGGCGTACTGCAGGATCGTGCCCAGTGGCGACACGAGCGGGGAGATGGCCGGCGCGCTGGCATTGGCGGGCAGCTCCGCCTCGATCTGCTGCAGGCGTTCCGCCACCGATTGGCGTGCCCGGTTGATGTCGGCGTTCTGATCGAAGATCACCTGCACCATCGAAAGCCCCACCTTCGAGGAGGAGCGCACGGTTTCCACTCCCGGCAGTCCGTTGACGGCCGATTCGATCGGCACGGTGATGCGTTGTTCCACCTCTTCTGGTGCCAGACCATCGGCGGTGGTCTGCACATCCACCTGGGGTGGGGCGAACTGGGGAAAGACATCCAGGGGCATGCGGCTGAGGATCGAAAGGCCCCAGAGCGTGATCAGGATGGCGACCACAACCACCAGCCAGCGTTTGGCGATCGAGGTGCGCAGCGTCTGGTTGAGCAGGCTTTCAAACATGGGAATGGGTTGAGTGGCGGTAGAAAGCGCAGGCTTCGGGTGTCAGTTCTTCTTCCCCAGGCGGGAGGCCACGACCACACCGCCCACCACCACCACCGCAGCACCGGCCCCGATCACCAGGGGGTTGAGGCCTGCGGCGGCCGAGGGCGCGGCCACGGCTGGGGTGGCTGGGGCATCAGAAGCAGCGGCGGGGGTTTCCTCACTGGCGGCCACGGCGCTTTGGCTCTTCTTGGATTCGGCGTAGAGCGAGAGGGCCCCCTGGGTCACCACGTCGTCTCCCGGCGAGATGCTGCCGTCGGTGATTTCGATCTGATCGCCCTTGCTGGCGCCGGTCTGGAGGAACACCGGGTCGTAGGTGGTGCCGCTTTTCACGAAGGCCAGCGGCTTGCCATCCGCATCCACCACCGCGGCGACGGGTATGGAGACCACACCGCCGGCTTCGGTGGCAGGGGCGGTGGTGATGCCCAGCATGGAATCGATCTCGGCGCTTGCCTTCACCTGGCGCACGTTCCCCTGCTGCTGAAACTCATCGCCATGGCCCACATGGGCCACGGCCGGATGGAGTCCGCCGATGGCCAGGCTGCCGAGGGTCATGGTTCCGAGGCTGAGGCTGGTGGCCAGAAGAAGGGCGCGCATGCTGCTGCTGCCGCGAGGGCAGGACAAGGACCCGCAGAGGATGCCGCAGTGGGGATGAAAAACAGGTGAAACCGCTTGCGCTACCTAGGATCAGCCGCAATGTCTGACTTCTGGCCCAGGCCCATGCCCCTGCGCATCCTGTTGGTGGAGGACGAAGCGGAGCTGGCCGGGGCGATCCAGACGGTGCTCAGGGCCGAGCAGCATGTCGTCGATCACGTGACGGAGGGTCTGGGGGCCTGGAGCCTGCTGCGCAGCGAGCTGGCCACCTACAACCTGCTGATCGTCGATTGGATGCTGCCGGGTCTTTCAGGCCCTGAACTCTGCCGTCGGGTGCGCGGGGCCGGTCTGACCCTGCCGGTGCTGATGCTCACTGCCCTGGCCGACACCAGCCACCGGGTGCAAGGCCTTGATGCCGGCGCCGACGACTACCTGAGCAAGCCGTTCGCGATGGAGGAACTGCTGGCGAGGATCCGCGCGCTGCAACGCCGCCAGCCCAACTACCGCGAGCCACTGCTCAGTTCCGGGCCCTATGTGCTGGATCCGGCCCAGGGCTGCCTCACCGTTCAGCGGGGAGAGGAAACCACCAGGATCAACCTGTCCGCGAAGGAACTCCAGCTCATGGCCTTTCTCATGGAGCATCCGCAGGAGATCATTCCCGGAGCGCGACTGCGGTCCCAGCTCTGGTCGCTGGATGAGGATCCGATCAGCAATGTGGTGGCGGCCCAGGTGCGTCTGCTGCGGCGCAAGATCGCCAGTCACGGGCTGCCCTGTCCGATTGTCACGGTCCCCTCGAAGGGTTACCGCTTTGATCCGGAGCCTGAGGAAGAGCCATAGAACGGCTCGCTATGGCCAGGCCTGGTCCCATGTCCCGTAGCCGGATGCGGCTGGCGGCTGTCTACCTGCTGGTGATCGGGGTGATCCTCTATGGCGCAGGCCTTGGGATGTTGGGCCTGTTGATGCGCTCCAACTGGTCGGCCCTCGAGCGCGAGGTGGAAACCCTGGCCGGCACCTTGCATGACAGCCTTAAGCCGTTGCTGCCGGCGGAAGCCAAGCCTTCTCCCCAGCTGGCCGCGGTGCTGCCTGGGCTTTGTCTGGTGGGATCCCCATGTCAGCCGGCCCCCTCGCTGATCCCGCGCCACGCCGTCAGCATCACGGACCCGGAGCGGTTCTACCTGCGCCTGCTGGATCCCAGCGGTGGACTGATCGCCCACTCCCCGGGATCGCCAAGGGCCAAGGCAGAACGCCCTGGCCCCGCCTGGACGGTGGTGGCAGGGCCTGGAGGCGAACGCTTCCTGCAGTATTCGATCCACCTGCACCGTTCCCACACGCCAGCGGACCCTGGCGCGAATGCGCTGGAGATGGATTGGGGGTATCTGCAAATCGGGCGCAGCTTGAGCGGGCTCGACGCAGAGCGGCAACGACTGTGGTGGGCAACTCAGACGATTGTTGTGTTGGCCCTGGTGGTGGCAGGCCTGGCCAGCTGGTGGCTGTCGGGTCTGGCGATGCGGCCGTTGCTGGCGGCGTACCGGCAGCAGGAGCAGTTCACCGGCGATGCAGCCCACGAACTGCGCGCACCTCTGGCCAACCTGCTGGCCGTGGTGGAAGCCCACAGGACGAAGCCTCCGGCTGACGCCGTCGCCAGGGACCAGATGCTGGCCGCGGTCCAGGGGCAGGGGCAACGGCTGAGCCGCCTGATCAGCGACCTGCTGCTGCTGGCCCGGCTCGATGGTCCCGAGGCCGGAGCCGCCATGCAGTCCTGCTCCTTGACGCAGATCGCATGCGATTTATTGGAGGAGACCAGCGAGGCGGCGTCGATTGCCGAGGTGCAGCTCCGCCTGCAGAGTGGTGATGACGATCTCAACGTGTTGGGAGTGGAATCGGAGCTCTATCGGCTCGTGTCCAACCTGCTCTTGAACGCGATTCAGTACACACCGTCAGGCGGGGAGGTGCTGCTGAGCCTGAGGCGCGAGGGAAACCTTGGGCTGTTGCAGGTGCAGGACAGCGGTATGGGCATCACTCCAGCCGATCAACAACGCATCTTCGATCGCTTCTTCCGCAGTGATCCCGGTCGTTCCCGCCGTCAGGGCGGCACCGGCCTTGGCCTCTCGATCGTGGCGGCGATCATCCGTCGCCATCGCGGCGAAATCATCGTGGCTTCCAAGCCGGGTTCCGGGAGTGTCTTCACCGTGAAACTGCCCATGGCCACAACGCCGGCACCGCCATCAGGATCAACGGCCTGCCCCCATTGACCGCATGTTCGGCTTCTGATGCTGTGCCGGGGCCTCCGCCCCCACAGATCACCACCACATCGGAGCTGAGCACGTTGATCACATTGCGGGCCATCCGCATGCCGGTGAACACGGCCAGATCCAGTTCCGCCGTGCTCTGCCTGTCGTCGTCGTTGCCTACATCGGGCAACACCCCCACCACTAGGTGCCCCTCCACCCGTGATGCGCCGCGGCTGGCCGCCGCCATCACCCCCGCCGGGCGGCCACCGGTGAGCAGCACCCAACCCTTGCGGCTAATGCACTCCCCCATTTCCTCGGCGATGGCCACAGCCTCAGCGGAGGCGCCCTCTCCATCGCCCATCACACCCACCACCGCCCGCCGGCTGCTCATGCCACCTCCGGGCACCAGCCCCGCTGGCGCGTCATGTCTTCGGTCCAACCCTGGCAGCGGCGGGTGAGGTGCTCCCCATTGGCCAGCAAGCCCTGATGCAGCTGGCAGGTGAGCACCGGGATGCCGTTCACCCCGGCGTGGTGGCGAAACCAGTGGCAGGTCATGCAGACCTTGCGGCTGCGGCTGGCCAGCAGCACCTCCTCATCGAGGTAGGGCCACTGCTCGTAGCCGCCATCGTCCGCCGCTGGGCTGGGGGCCAGCCGTGTGCCTCGGGAGCGGGGTGGGGAAGCAGCCACGACAACACCAGCACAGAGAACACCTGTACTAGCAGAAGTCGTTTGGTTCTGGCCAGCTCGGGCGCGACCCCAGGCGGACCCCCAGGTAGAGCCCCAGGTGGCAACGAACCGTCGGTGGTGGGCCGCTTCATCGGCTCCCACTGGGGTGTGGAGTGGCTCGATGAAGAAGGCGATGCCGATCCGCAGCAGGAAATGCCTCTGCGCTAGGTCATGTGATGCCACGGGCCACGGGTCTGCAGGGGGCCATCAACCAACAACCATCGGCAGCGCCAGGAGAGGAAGCAACGCGCCCTCATTCAGCCCCGAAGAAGTGAGGCATGGACCAACCGAGAAAGACTGACAACGCACCACATAGAATCCTCGTGGCCATGTTGAACTAGCCGGGGCGTGGAGAAGAAGCAACAATCCGTTGAGAGTGCCTACGCCGAGGCAAAAAAGGGAAACTGGGCGCATGTTCTGACCCTCTGGCAGTCAGAACTACGGTTCGCAAGTGGCTGCAGTAGATACGTGAATCCATTTTCCGGATGGTCCTTTTTGCATCAGGCCGCACGCTTCGGTCATGAGGCAGCCTGTCGCGAGCTGATTCGCCTTGGCACGGCAACCGGGACACTCACTTATGAGAATGAGAGTGCAGCTGATATTGCAAGAAGGCATCAACACCATGAGTTGGCAAGCGTCCTGCAGCGGGCATGCCTGGATCAGGATGAGTGCTGGTGTCCGCCAAGAGATCCCAAGCTGCTCCCAAGTAGCAACTTTTGGGATGAAGCCCAAGAGCGAAAGGCAATAAACACAATGCTGGTTGCCTATGGCGGCGGCGTCGTCAAGATTCCTGCTGGCTCACGCTACTTTGTGGATTCTCTTGAACGCACGCTGATTGGTTGGCACGGCACCTATGACCCGCCTGGTGACATGGGCTGCGGATCAATGGTGTGAGTATAAGCTGATAGCATACTCATCATGAGTTGTTGCGAACAAGAAGTAAACAGTCAACTCCAATTCAGCAGGATTCGCTGAGACTACGAAAAATGTCGCAAAACATGGCTAGTTGGCGATGGCTCGCTGAACACTGCTGGCGGCATCTTTGGAGGCAGATACTGTTTCAACGATTAGACTGCAATGCTAGTCCAATCTATTCTCAAGAATGACCGCATTCAGTCTGATGTCCCCATGCGGCCATCCAGCACCTTACAGGCTCGAAGGCGCCATTGGAGGCACTCCTGACGTTGGACTACTCGGCCAAGGTGAACGATGTCGCCGTTCGATGATTCCGCCCTTCTTGGATGGTCTTGTCTTTCACTTTGGACAGCCTCCTCATAGCAGTGTCTGCATGCAGAACTTCTATCACTTGGGAGACTTCTTTGTAGTATCGAGCTCCTTCAAGACGTTCCTCGTTCGTCACGCTGGCTGCAGCTTTGAGACAAGGGCGATTCGGACCAAGCATCCCCAAGACGTCGAGCATGAGCAGTATTGGGCCATGAAGGTGGCAACCCGAGTTGACTGCCTCTTGCCTGACAAGTCGTTCCGTACGCAACCATCATGGATATCCGAGCCCCCACCCTCCTTCAGTGAACGGGCGATGGAGACTGCGTTGGCGGACGATGTTGCCCCTTACTTTGCCAATAAGGGACCCTCCACCTACTTCTCATATCCTGGCAATGGGGTAGGGAGCGTATCCATGGATTTCTCATCTGTGCCCGAAGGCGTCAAGCTTTTTGAACCACTCTATTGGCCACATTTCTTGGTGATCGATGTGCTTTTTGCGCGAGAGCTGGAAAGGCAATGCAAAGGAGGAGCATATGGCTATTACTTCTGGACACTGGGCTTTGACGACGTCACTGCCGAATACAACAGTTTATTGCACAGTCTTCGATGACAGTCCAGTCACTACGCTGCGCATAGGTTGCGTTGAAATTGCAGTGCGGTTCCTCTGAGTGCTGGTGGGTCGACATGGGCGGAACTGCGGCAGGTGTGGACCTCCTCGCCCCCTGCTTCAATCAGATGGTTGATCTCTGCTCGGGGTCGCCGGGGGAGTGGCGACTCGGACAGCATTCCTTACCGATGCAGTGCTGCCTCGCCCCTGGAGAACACTCCGGCCACCCGCACCCGCACCCGCACCCTCACCTGCTGTCGTGATGGCAGCGCGACAGCTCGACAGCATCCCAAATCCACGTCATCCTGCTGTCGAGCCAGCACCGCGACACCATGACAGCACTCTCTGACGTGGCGCCCGCCGATCTCTCCATCCGGGATCTGGAGAAACGATGGGGGATCAGCCGCAACGGCCTCAAGGCCCGCGCCCGCGCTCTCGGGGTCGAGCTGATCCGCGTCTCCTCCACCCTCACCACCTGGCCGGGCGCCTTCATCGAACTCGGGGAGAGGCTCCACGAACACCTCCAGTCAGGGCAGCCCATGGGGACCTTCCCTGGCCTGAAGCCGGTGGCGGCTGATTGCAGTGCGACGGCAGTGACAGCAGCAGACGCCACGGCGATCGTGAGGTCTCCAGGCAACGACCTTGCGCTGCTGGTGGAGGCCATGCGGGAGGCGGCGGCGGCCCCAGCGGCGGATCCCCTGTTGCGGGCTCGTGGGCTTGCCGAGGCTGCCGATAACGCCCTGGTCCTCACCACTACCGATCTGGCGGCTTTGCTGGGGCAGGGGGTGATGTCCTGGCGGAGCGGACATGAGGCCTATGGCTATCGCTTTGAGCGGCACCACCAGGGCCGGCAGGTGCTGTGGACCGTCGCGCGCGCCATCACCCCCAGCTCCCCAGCGGGAGTGCGTGCCCTCCCTGGAGTCAATCCAACGTCCAGCAGTGAGCGGCGCGTTGGATTTGCTGCCGAAGCGTTCATTGACGTCCCCTGGCGGATGGCGGACACGACGGGCAGCCGTTTGTTCCTGCAGAACCGCATCGGTTGATCAGGTAGAGGGGATCAAGTGTCGGCAGAAGGGACGCCCTTGCTGCTGCCGGATGTGTATCGGTCCTGCTCTTGCCTCGCTAAGTCGCTAAGGCCTTGGCAAACGCCGCTGCCGCTCCTTGACTTGACGCCCATGGATAGCTGCGCAGGTGCACCTCCAGGGAGTGCCCCATGCTCAGCGCCACACTTCCGGGGTCGATCCCAAGCTGGTGGCCCCGCAGGCTGTAGCCATGGCGGAACGAGTACGGCACAGCACGTTCCCCTCGTTCCGCCATGCGCTCGCGCAGTTCCACCCAGCCCTGCTGGCGCTTGAGGTAAGTGCCGATCGCATCGGCCGCTCCTGGCCCGTTGCCCAATGGCGGGAGCTCGATCGCGCCGGCGCGCCAGCGCTCCAGCAGCTGCCAGTCCTGCCGCCGCCCGTCCCAGTCGGTGAGCGGCAGCGGATGCACCCATCGCGGGGTTGTCATTCCACCGCCGCTGCGCTTGCGGTAGCTGCACCACCACAGCGGTTGGCCGCTGCCTGGATCGCTGCGCACCCCCAGGTGCTGCAGCTCGATCGGCCGCAGGCCCAGCTCCGCCAGCAGCCGAAATGCATCAGCCCAACGGCGGCCAGGTTGATCAGTGGGTAGGGAATCCAGCAGCTGCAGCACTTGTAGATCGGTGAACGGATCACCCTTGCGATGGCCGGCAGCCGTCTCAGCTGCAGGGACACCGATGTGTGGCCGCAGATCGAGCGGCGGCCGCCAGCTAGCTGGGAATTTTTCGCGCTCCACGCAATGCCGCAGGAACTGCGCCAGCGACTGCGCCCGGATCTGTCGGGCCCGGGTCCCAGGCGCCCAGCCACGCAGGCAGGCATCCAACAGCGAAGCCGAATCCGGAGGACGCTTGGGGCTCTCCAGCAACTGCACCGCCAGCTCGAGCACCGGCGCGTAGTTCTTGGCCCAGGTGATCGGACGGATGGCGCCGCCGTGATCCAGCTTCTGCTGGCGGAAGTGCTGCAGCGCCTCGGTCCAGCTGTCCTTGCGCTGAGGCCCTCGACCGAGTGCAATGGCCGCAGCGTCCTGAAGGGCGTGTCCTTGGAGGGTGAGCAGGTAGATGTTGCGCACCCGGGCCAGGATCGGGCCCACCTCCTGGCGAGACCAGGGGAAGGGCAGGACAACCGATTCCATCCCGCCATCGGGGTGCCGGATCAGGAGGCGCACCCCGCCGCGCTGCTCGCGCACGGACCAACCGCGCGCTGTGGAGCTGCGGACAGCATCACGCAGGCTGGACTCCCAGGCCTCTGAATGGCTGACGCGTGGCACGCAGTGAGCACAAACTGAGCACAAAACTACCCGTTTCTGCCCGATCAGTGCCGTTCACGCTCAGTCAGGAAGCCAGTTCTGACGCGGCATCCGGCATTCTGACTGCCCCCGCAGGGATCTTTGGGAGCACTAGGTCGCAGGTTCGAATCCTGTCGCCCCGATTGACTTTTCAGGGATTGGCCAACGACCGCGTACGACGGTGGTACGACGGGAGATGTCTTTCCCGTCTCCGTCGTAGATCCTGGGTAGCCATGCCTAATCCAGAGGGTCGCTCAAAATCCTTCGCCCGACAAATTGCACCCTGCTTCGGTTCGGCCTGAACCCGCGCCGTTTTGAGCTATTGACGCATTCGTGCAATGTTCAGATCTCGTTCTGCTCTGCGTTCCCACGGCACGCGCTGCTCAGAAGTGGTTTCTTCTATAAGCCATTCATCATGAAGCCATATGATCCGACTCGCAGCATCCCAGTCACAGGGCAGCAGTTGACCCTTGAACGAGACTATCCACCACCATAAGAAGAGCTCACCGAATAGTTCGGTCGCCATCATCGTGTCTATCTTGTGGTGCTTGAGCAGGAATGCAAGTCGCTGAAAAAAGCCAATTACGATCCATACATGCGTAACTGAGTCTTGTGGGACAATTCTTTCAATTTCAACCAAGTTCAAATCGATATGCTGTTGGACTAGATTCCCCGCGAGCGTCCGTGAGCGAAATAGTGATTCGCTGCACCACTCACGGTGTAGATCGAGCGTAGTTCGGACTCGCTCTTCTGACTCTTCAAGATCTTTCTGCTTCTTCTCCTTGAAACTCTGGACTGCCAAAGCTATGTATGCAACCAACACCACGTTGAGGAGAGCAAACAATGGATTTAGAACTCCACCGACGTAATCTCCAAACTGGCCCCAAGGCGCAGGGTCAGTCGTTGAGAGCGGCAGGAACCTCAAGCTCCAAACATAAGATCCAATGGCAATGAGGATGTAGCCAAGGGTTCCAGTTGCTACGAGAAGCATGATTGACTTCGGCTTCTCGCTGAGATCTCTAGCATTGGCGCGGAGCTCATGATACTTGGCACATACGCGCTCGCGTATTGACTTGGACTCCTTACGGCACATGCATCTGAGGCGACACATTAATCAATCTAGCGTTTCGCGGCTGAGTCCGCAAATCACCATCCCGGCAGCGATTGAGTTCTCATTGAAGTAAACTCAATTGGCAATGAGTCTATCCGAGGCGATGTGCCCTTAATCTTATTAGCATTCATTGAAACGTCCTCTGGAGAGCATTTTTTGCTTTGCACTCTTCCCCAGGGCCCTATACCGACTTCCATGGGATGTTCTTGTTTCCTTTGGTATGGTTGTTTCTTGCACTCTGCGGCGGGGTATCGTCCTTGACGGATCTACCACCAACTAGCAAGCACCGCACGCATATCACCGAGCACAAAGCCAAGGTCGCCCCGGGCGAGAACAATATCGGCAAGACTCTCCATGTGATCTCGGCTGACCTGTCGGTGCTCTTGATCCATGTGGGCCAATGGGTGAAACACGACATTGAGGCAACGGCGGGACAAACTTGAGGGTGACCCGTACAGCTGGTTAACCACGAAGATCGGCCCAGCCTGCTGCCCTTTGCGCATTACTTACTCAGCCCGCCATCTCAGCCCACTCCCCCGAGCACGAACCCGGGACCTTTTGATGTTCATCACCATTTGCCAGTCCCCCACCATCGCCAGACTCCCACGAGGATGTCCTCCCCTATGCCCATCTCAGCCTGAGCTAGATCGCTCTACTGGCGACAGTCATTTCCCAGAGACAAAGCTCTCGGGGTAGCACCAGCTCCAAAGACTCTCGAAGGTTCGTATTCATAGGGACGGTCATCCGCACACTCTCCTCAGTCTTACGTGGTTCATCCAGGTTATTACCTTGCTTGTATAGATCCCATCGATTCATGACTCTCACCGGACCTGCCCTGCCCGCCAAGGTCAAAGAGCTCGGCGATGCCTCAGAATCCGATCTAGTCCGTGCTGCTGGCTACGTCAGCACCAAGAAGGACGGCAGTGAAAGGGTGAATTTCACCGCCTTCTACGAGGCTCTGCTTCAGGCCAAAGGTGTCAGCCTTGGAGATGGTGGTGGTGACGGCAAAGGCAAAGGTGGGCGACGCCTAAGCTACGTCGCAACGGTGCAGGGCAACGGCAACCTGCTGGTGGGCAAGGCTTACACCGCCATCCTTGATCTCAAGCCAGGCGATCAGTTCGAGATCAAGCTCGGGCGGAAGCAGATCCGGCTGTTTCCCTTAAGGGGGGGGTGATGAAGATGATTGATAAGCCGCCGATGCGGCGTAGAGTCTTCTGGAGGGGGTGATGTGCCCTGCGGTGAGACTGTCGACGAATCCAAGACGAACCCGACGTTAGGGGTGATTTGACTGGATATGTCTATGCCACGGACTCATTAGCTATTCATAATCTGAATCTGTCGTCGCTACTCTGGCTTGGTAGATTCCTCCCGACTGTTGGTGTATTCTTTCCTAACTTGTTTGTTTCGATCCCAGTGGCCTTCCCATATCCCAAGCAGAGAGGAACCCATCACCCAAAGCATCGAGAAGGTGCTAGTTCCACTTGGGTCAGGATTGACATATAGGTTTGCCTTCTCAAGGATCATAAGACTGATAAGCCAAGAAGCTCCTGCCGAAGCGAATACAATCACCCAATTCGAATCTGAGTGAATATCCACCTCTAGTGTGTCTAAATCTATGTAGGAAAGACGAACTCCTGCTCCTGCGATCCACACTGAGCACAGGCTCGCAAGGACGAAAAGGAAAGCTGCTGAAAATCCACCTCCGTCCCTAAAGAGCAGACCGAGCCCAATTGCGGCCAATGAGATCAGCCATAGCTGAGAGGCTCTCGCAACACCATTCACCTGTGGCGATGGTGGACATGCGACTTTTGGTGAAGACAGTGAAGTGGCTTCAGGTGAATTGTCAGGTGGCTCAGGTCGATTCTCAGGTACATAGCCTGTCCAATCGCCAGAAGTGACTTTCTTGAAAGGCATCGCTGATGATGTAGGGTTTCGCGTATGGCTGGATGACGGTCTTTCTGGTGAAGTCTAGCCCGGATAAGCAGAGTGTCACGCTCTACTTGAGAAGTTAAGCCACAGTCTCACAGCTGATGTGGGATTGGCATTCGCTGGGAGCGATTGTGAGTCTGCAAGGCAGAGCACCGCCCCGGATCAACACTCCCACCCACTCCCAATCGCTGCGTCAAGAACCCAGACTTTGAGGCCAGGGTCGCCATGGAGGTGATCAGTGGTCGCAAGATGCTTCTGGAGATCGACGCCGAGGGCGCGGAGCGGCTGGTTTAGGTGAGCCAGATGATGATGCAGGCGATTGAAGCCACGCCTCCACGCCCCCGGGGGGGGGGCGCAGGGTTGCTCAACCACGGAGGCCGGCTCGGCCCTTCGTTCCACATACCCCACACAGCCTCGCCAGACCCACTCCACCCCCGAGACCATGGGAATCGAACAAGCGAAAGGCCGCCCGCCTTCCTCGGGGGATGGCGACTCCTCAGGCTCATCCATGAACACCGGGACATGATCGCTGGTGAGGGTGTCGATGCGTTCGAGGGGCCAGCCGTAGGCCTCGAATTGCCAGGGGATGCGGGCCATGGTGATGGAGAGGCTGGTTACAGGGTTCCTGTGGGCAGGCATGACCAAGGACTATGGGCTGACCCTATCCCCCCCGAGCATGCAATTCATCTGAGCCAACCAGCATGAGCTCGATTCCCTGCAGATTCGGACAGGGCGGACAGCGAGTCACTATGGGGCTGACAGGGGGGGTGCAGCCTTCGAAATCGCACTCCTGATCTCACTCCGGACTACCCCGGAGGGGGCGGACAACCCATCACAGGACATTAATTGAGATCCCCCTTCCCTTGTCGAGTAATGAATGCTGAGTGGGCCGAACACCCTGTCTGAGGTGTCCGGTTTGTTCGGCTCGGGAGGGAGGGCTACTCGGCAAGCCTTCTCCAGTGGGTGAGTGGCCTATGCCCGATCGAAGCCAATTCCCGCCGCCATCGGTGGAGCATCAGCCCCTCACAGTGCTCACTATCTCGTCCCCACACCGCAAAGGTATCGATACCCCTCTTTCCGGCCTCGCAATCCTATCTGTGTCGGTGAAGGCTAGGTGACATCAGACTGGATAGAGCATCAGTAGAAAAGAGCTTTTCGCCAATTACTTGTTCCTTGTAACACGCTTTCTAAGTCTACGCGTATAACCATATGCAACTGGAACTCCGAGAATCGGAAGCGGGATCGGGACGCTGTTCAGTATGGGATCAGGGTCGGGAGAGTTCCCGTCAGGTGTTTGCAACTCTAGAGGAAGAAGATTGTCAAAACTACTTCGGAATGTGTCTGGAATAAGTACAAAGTCCTGTGCATTGTCGAAGATGCCAGCAACCTCTTCATTCGCTAATTGCCTAGAAGTGTAAATTGTTAATGGAATGAGATCTTTTGCATGGCTTGCCAAGGGTCTGGGAACGGGCTGTGATATGTAGTATGCAAGAACTGCATCTACCCAATCAGCATACGGAGCAATCCTGACTGAATATGCTTCGGTCCCATATCTCGCAAGGCTGTTTCGGTCAATAGGCAGTAAGTGGCTAATAACTCCGGCCAGGATTTCATCCGAACCCGCTCGGATGGTAAGCGGCCCTACCGGACTGGAGCTGGGCCCGCCGATGAAAAAACCTCCACCACTATCTCCAGGGGCAAATTGATATTCATAAGGCAATGGGAACGTTATCCCATCAAAGGTATCAATTCTTCCAACGCCTGTATTAAAGTTAAATGGTTGGTCCCAGTCAGTTCCTAGTTGGAGTGGAAGCGAACCTGCGGGACTTGGAGAACTGAAATAGGTAGGACCAACCTTATTAGGGCCAGCTCTTTTGGTCCCTTCCGACCCGACTTGTGGGAACTGACCTTGGCCCGTCTGCCCATAGCCAACATACACTCCTATCTCGCTAAGTTCATTTATTCGTCGATTCAGAATCGCAGGCGCCACATTCTGAACCGGCTTCTCGAGTGCCAGTAGGGCGATATCAAAGTTCCAAGCGGGTCTTCCAGGGGTTCCTAGAGACCATTGTGACTTTTTAATACCCGCCCTAATGCCATAATTCTGGCCGGCTATCGTAAAGACAGACCTAGATAGCTTGGAAGGGAGGTTAGCCGCTACCTGAAACGAATCATCAATTGGGCTAACGCTTGAGAGTCCGTCGATGCAGTGAGCCGCAGTTATCACCCAGCTAGCACTTACCATCGTGCCGGAGCATAAGCCTTGAGCACCATTAGCGTACTTCAACGCAAGTCGCCCTACGCTGGGATAGTTGTTTGCAAGTGATCTATACAATGCATCGTCAGTTCCGTTTCTGATATACCCGGCTGATGCTGGCATGACTGCCCCAATGATAAGTATGGAGAAAAGTGATAAGTGATATCCCCAGCGACTACCTGTTCCAGGGCTGATGTATCCAATGGCACGGGCTTCACCAATTGAAATCTTCAAGGGCCACAAGCCAATGCCATGCTCCTGGGCACCATTCTTTCTCCGTTCTGAAGAATCAGTTTGCATCTAACTTGAGCGCCAAGGTGACTCAATACTAATCCTACGTGCTACGTAAGGTCCTTAGATGCCACCTCTGCACCTTCGCTGCTTTTCTGCATCACCTCTAATTGCTATATGGCTGCAGTGCTTGCTGGCTAATCATCAGTATGATAAGGGCAACTGGTCATGTCTATCTGTTTCCAATGTAAGTGGGGTCCTCCTAGCTCTCATCCTCATGAAATCTCCCGAGCATGTCCTCGCATTCCCTCGGAAGGCTGTCATCACGATTTCCTCAGAGCACCCACTGGAAACGGTGCATGGAGCAGGGAAGGAGTCGCCTAACGTCATACGGGTCTCGCTACTACCCAAGATTCCCCTTGATGACGTCGAAGTGCTAGCCAGTGCGGGTATTGATGCGTTCAAGCGCCAAGCTATCGACGTCGAGGTTCCAGAGTATGGAGCCATGGGTTTTGAGCCGCCGCCTTCAGGGTTCAAGGGAGTGGACAGGGGCAAAGTCTATGCGCACTTCTCTTTCCCCCGAGCACTCGAACCCGTTGACTCTTTGGCCTGGACGTCGATCGCCTGCTCACCCAGACCGGGCTGACAGGTGGTCAACAGGGTCGGGACATGGTTGGAAAGCCCCCTTCTCCCCAGTCCCTGCCCCACCCGGACTGGCCTGACAAGGCGGACACCCCACCATCAGGCATTTGATGTGATCCACCCCCTCCCTCTGGAAGAGCAGCAGCGATGAGAAGGGCAAGCCCACGTGTCCGGACTTCCGAGTGGCCCGGCTGGCATTGGAGGGGCGCTCCCTAGCGCTTTCGCCGATGGTGGGAGTGACTCCACACCCGAGGTCGGCCCGCTCCCGCAGCCCCTGGTTGAGCATCAGATCCACGAGTTGCCCCCTCTGCTGTCCACAGCCCGCCAAGATCTCGATACCCCTAGCTCTCCCCCACCACCCCCGAGCCCTGATGCGGGGTTCGCTCAACTCCTCTCCTTGCAGGGCCTGGCTCTTGTCCTCCCGCTGCTCATTCCCCTGGCCTCTGCTGCGGCATCGGTGATCTCAGTCGATGATGGCGACATACTGCGGGTACAGGACGGCGGCAAGAAGCTCTCTATCCGGGTGGCCTGCATCGATGCCCCCGAGATGGCGCACGCCCCCTTCGGGCAGCAGGCAAGGCAGGCGCTCCAGGCTCTTCTCCCTGTCGGCTCCATGGTGACGCTGAAGACTCAGAGCAATGACCGCTACGACCGGACCGTTGCTGAGGTGTTCACCCAGAACGGGGCGGCACGCCGGTCTCACCCTGGTCCAGCAGGGCCATGCCTTCGCCTACCGGCAGTACCAGAAGTAGTGCGACGAATGGGCCTACCTCGATCGGGAGAAGCTGGCAGAGCGCTACCGCGTGGGGGTCTGGAGGTTCGACGGCGGGGTCCAGCGTCCATGGGACTTCAGGGCTGCCAGGAGGGGAGGCCAGAGCAAGCCAGCAGCCAAACCTCAGCGTCCGGTGATCCTCACGATCATCAATGGTGGAGCCCCCCCCGAGCTCTGGGCGGCGGTGGTACTGCCGGAACGTGGGGTCATGGAAGCGGGCCCAGCAGCTGCTGCGGGAGGGGCACACCTACCTCGATGGCGATGGTGACGGTGAAGCCTGCGAGGCGCTGCGCTGAAACGATGCCAGAACCGGATCCCCGCCGTATTCGGCTTGCCGAGCTTCGGAAGCAACTGGCCGAGCTGGCACAGAGAGGCAAAGCAGCGCCTGTCGGCTCGCAAGAGCGTGATTCCCTCGCGGAGCAGTACGGGGAGGTGCTGGCGGGGGTGCTCGCCTTGGCCGAGGAGCTGGAGGGGTGAAAGGATATCTGTTACTGCTACTCGATAATCAGGGCTAGGCTCTGGAGGTTGGGCGGGCTCTTTCGCTGGCGGACATCGTCCTTGCCGGCTTCGCTGTAGGGACGCATAGATCAGACCTATCAAATGGCGTGGCGGTTGAAACGAATGGTATGGAGAGGCGACATCTATCCAAGTTGTTGGGTCTCCGTGCCGATGAATCACCCTTCCGCAGCGAGCTTATCTTTGTAGTTGTCTGGACTGCAGTACTCTTCAACACTTAAGGTTGGGGCCGTCCTGTGAACTAGACAAACTCAACCAACTCTGCTCCCGCCCAAGCAACCCTTACTGATCACCCAGAGTTCCAGCTGGCCACGCGGAACCTTTGAGGCAAGAGACCATGAACTGAGATCAGTAATCCCAAACGCAGCATCTTTTGGGTAACTCTTATCGTAGAACAGTACTTGGCCTAGCAGTGGTCTGCCTACTTTGGAAATAGCCTGAATTGCAGCTGCCCCAAGCGCTTCTGCAACCTCGTGATCTCCCTTATGAAACAGCTTTACTTGTGACCGGGAAGCGCAGGCCTTGGCGCTTGGGGCCACATAGCGCAGGGTACGATCCACAAAAAGCTGTTTACTTGAGAGCTGTTGGGCCAAGCTCTGCATAGACTTCGTAAGTTCAAGATTGTCATAATGAATGAAGATATGCGGAAGGTCAGGCGGCTTCCCATGTTTTTCGGCCACTGCCCGCTTCTGCTGTTCACTTACGACTGCGCTTGCGACGATCTCCGAAGCGGAACGGATCTCTTCCTCACTCAGCAAGTTTAGATTGATTTCCTCTCCCTTCTTTCCACTCGCCGCGGACTGAATGCGGCTGGAGAGGGGTTGCTGGGTGTTGGCCGGTGAGACAGCACTGATCTGAGCTAATTGCTGGACCGAGGTGGTCAGTAATTCATTGTAGGGGGCCTTCCCAGGCCACCAGCCGGTATAAAAACCTAGCGCTGCCGCATGTCGGCAGGCGGGGCTGGCGATCAACGCTGTGAGTTTATGGGCTGGATCCGTGGAATCTGTGCTGCTGAGAAAACTGAGTTCTGTCCCCTCCCCGGAACTGGCGTCAGCAAGCGCGGCGAAGCCTTCAGCGCAACGGGGGTTGAGGGCGCGGATCGAGGCAAGCAGGATGCGATGAACGTGTGCCAAACGCTGGCGGCCCGCGTCGCTGGAGTCACCAAGTAAATTACCCTTTGCCTTGTCGTAAATCAGCACCTCGCCAAGCACATGGATCAGCAGTAGCTCGTGATGGACTCCCTCCACTGGACTGCGGCTGGAGAGGGTGTGCTCGATCGCGAGGATCGACATGTTACGTGACAAACTCTCGGTCTTCTTGAGGTTTTCGATCTGCTGGAGCAGCATCTCAGATGTGCTCATCCGTGAACTGAGGGTGCTCACACCCATTAGCGTGGCAAATCCAACCACCAAGGTGGGAAGTTGCAGAAGGTTCTGCCGAAGCCATGCACCGACCCCCACCCACCACCCCTTGGGGTTACTGCTTGGCGGTAGATCAGGCATCGTGAACCTCTGCGATGTGCCTAATATACAGTGGCTTTTCTTCAGGTCACTCACTGATCAGTACTTGATGGAGAGACTGCAGGGGTTGAGGTGGTCTGGTTTTTTTGGAGAGGTCCTATCGTTAACTTCTGATGCGGGATACCGCCCATGAACACACGCCGCACCTATTAGCCCTGAGTTCAAAACCAGAGTCGTCATTGAGCCGATCAGCGGTCGCAGGAGCATCCTGGAGATCGCCGCTGACGGCGTGGAGCGCCTGATCTACAGGTGAGCCATTGGATGGTGCAGCTCTTGGACGCCGCCAGCGAGTTTCCACGCAGGAGAAGAAGCCCCACGCCACTAAGGCAACATGCGTAACGTTCTCGGGTGTGGGGGAACAACCCCGCTGGTTAACCAAGGAGATCAGACAACTTCCTTTTGGGCGGTCTTCTCAGGCGCCCGCCTCAAGCATTCCCCCGAGCACGCCCCCGGCTTCCCGTGGATGGTCGTCACCATCGAAGACCCACCCACCCTCGAGACCATGGCAATGGAGCAGGCGATCGGGAGCCCCCCGTCCTGGAGGTCACACCACTCCTCTGGCCCGCCAGTGAACACAGGGACGTGCTCGCCTGTGCGGGTGTCGATGCGTTCGGGGGGAAAGTCGACTGCGTCGAAGTGCCAGAGGTAGCGGGTGCGGGTCATGGGGATGGAGCGATTGCCTACAGGATCCCGTGGGCGGACAGCGCCAGGGCTTATTTCCAGTCCTGCCCCCCCCTCCGAGCACGCGATCCAGTTGACCCAGCAGCCGGGGCCGTAGATCGCCGGCTGACGCGGTCATGGTAGACAAAAAATCCTCTGGGACCGGTCAGGGCGTCACGTCCCTCACCCCCCTTTCCCCAGCTCAACCCGGACTGCCCGGACAGGGCGGATACCCCATTATCAGACAAATGATGAGATCCCTCCCTCCCATGCATTGAAGGGAACTCTGAGTGGGGGCAGCACCTCTGTCCGGCTTGTCCGGGCTGTCCGGCTCAGGAGGGGGCTTCGAGAGCGCCGCCTGTTGATTTAGTTCCACATCTCCATCCTCTCCTCCACTTCTATCTCCATCTACGCCCATTCTGGGTTTTCATCGGAAGGTCAGGCCCATTCACTTGATGATCGATGTGTTGGTTTCGCCCCCACCGCAGGCCATAACGATCTGGGCGCCCTGCATGAAAGCATCGGGTAGCGAGGGATAGATCTGGCTATACTCTTTAGATGCTGAACCTCGTCATCGCTGAGGACCAGTGGTGGAATCGGATCTAAAAGCAACACGGAGCACCTCGGGAGACAATCCGAATTCAGGTTGCCATTGTCGGGATGGCAAACTGCACGATGAAAAGGATGTTGCTAAATTGAAGGTATAAATCGCCTAGCCTTATCCTTCTCGGCATCAGTCGGTTCTGGTATTATAAAGGGAGCGATCCGATCAAACGCCTGTGGGCACGCATCCCGCATCCAGCTGTCGACAATGTAAACATAGTAGGCTGCGATTGCTTTATAGTCAGTGGCAAGGTCTTCGGCCTCTGGCGATGTGAGAATGTTGTGGGCACGATAACTAAACATCGCAATCGCCTCTGATTGCATAGCTATTGTTTCGCACTGCAAGCAGCCAATGATATGATTTATGCATACCATGAGATGGTAAAATTTACCCTCGGGCCTCATGTGCCAACCGGGTTCAACGAAATCATGCCGATTCATGATTTTATTCATCGATAGTATTTGCTCGGGAATGTTCATGATAGCTCAAAATCACTACAATTAAACAATCCCCGCGCAACAGTTGCTGATCTTTGCGATCAACCGTAATCTCTCGTAACTAATCACCGCCGAGAGCAATGCGACTGGGACATGGGATTCGATCTCCGACCTCCAGATCCATCCCCAAAAATCCCCGATCGTTTTATCCCTGCTCTCAGCCCAACGTTTGATTTCATTTGCAGAGGACTGCGATGTTCATAGGGTGTCGCGCTCTGTGGAGCAGCAGCTCTAGCGCCATCCAGGATCATCCGCAAGTGACAGCGAGCCGCACCGATCCGAACTGGCGCCTATGAGTTCATGCGCTACCTTACGGAAAAGTCCTCTTTACCAACATGGCTCTCACAGGATCCGATCTGCTCGCCAGAATCAAGGAGATCGGCGATGCCTCCAAATCTAATCCAGTTCTTGCCGCAGGCTACCTCAGCACCAAGAAGGACGGAAGAGAAAGACTGAACTTCACTGCCTTCTATGAGGCTTTGCTGGAGGCCAAGGGTGTCAGCCTTGGAGACGGTGGCGCTAACGGCAAGGGGAAGGCCGGCCGCAGCCTGAGTTATGTCGCCCCGGTGCAGGGCAACGGCAACCTCCTGGTGGGCAAGGCCTACACTTCCCTGCTGGATCTCAACCCCGGCGATGAGTTCGAAATCAAGCACGGGCGAAAGCAGATCCGCTTGTTGCCGGCTGGCGGTGCTGACGAAGAAGAGTGAGGTGGGTGGCTGGTCGCCCCGTCGCTCCCACATAAGATTGTCGTGGTTGACTGCAAAAAACCGGGAAGACCTCAGGCCCCACGCTCTTCTACCTGGGCCAGCACTGCCGCATGGACTGGCTCATCGCGTTCAAGGGCCTCCAGCTGATCCGGGCTCCCAGGCTCCAGACCTTGAAGCTCGCTGAGGATCGCGGCCAACTGCTCCCGCAACTCCACCAAGCGGACGGTGCGAGGGTTCGGCTCGGGCATCGCTGGTCAGGTGTCCACTCTGCCACCCCCACAGCTTTGAGTTCGACGACCCTTGCTCGCAGCGATTTCGCTTTTCTCCACAGCCGCTGCCCGGATCCAACGATCTCGGGAGCAACAGGGAGGGAGGGGGGCCTGAGGTGGCCTTGGTTTCTGGGCGAGCCTCCATGGTTAACCAACCTACGTAGCTTCTACACCCGAGCACGCGATCGCATTAACACTTACAGCCAGGGGGGCTCAATCACCGATCGGCTCGGACAGGGGGCGGACAAGGGGCGGACAGGGCAGCGCCGTCCACTTCTACCCAGTCCCCAGCTCAACCCGGACTGCCCGGACAGGGCGGACTCCCATCAACCAGACCATGCATTGGATCAATCCCCTCTGGAAGAGGTAAAGCAATGAGAGGGGGCAGAGCCCTTTCCGGCGTCTCAGGGTTGTCCGGCTCTCCGGTGGTGGAGGGGGCCACCCTGAACTGAACGGATTCTCCGGAACGTGGATCGAAACCATCCCTGAGTGCGACCCATTCCAGGCACGAACGTCTCCAGATCACGGCAAAACACGGAAGCCCCCCCCGAGCCCGTATGCGGGTAGCTCCATCCATCTGTTTGCTGGCCCCAGCCCACAATTTTGAGGCTTTCCTCTGGGCATTGGCATCCATGGGTAGTTACAACCAACAGCACCGTAACAGCGACATCAGGTTTGTGACGCCTCACCAGCGCTACTGCGGTAAGAATGATGAAATCTGCATTCAGACGGAGGTGGTCTGGATCAAACCACCGCTTCCAGATAAAGAGTCCGAATCGGCTACGCTGGTAATTGCCGCTTGATCAGGGGTAGGGGCATCGTCCCTGCTTACAGTCACAGCTTCTGCTGGCGAATAGAGGAGAACTGAATTCTCAACAACCGGTGGTAAGTGATCAGCCTCCAGCAGCCAGAGATTCAACCGTAGAGCTGGAGCAGATTCCCTGTTATTCTCAGATGAGGCGCTGCTAACCCTCTAAGGAGGTTCTAAACAGCTGAAGAACACTAATACAACTTAGTAAAGTGCTCGTCTTCCGATTCTATGTGGTTGTGAGTTAGCAGTCCCCACGTTTCTTAGTCGTCGGTGAATCTAATTGCCCCAGCTCGCGCAAGAAGCTTGGGAAGTTGATCCTCGTCTATGCCACCCAAGTGATACATCAAAGCCTTAAAGGTTCATCGCTTCCAAGGAGTGCACTCGAGCAACCTTAATGCAGCTCTGTCAAACGATAGTTTACCGCCAGACATTCCATTGTTTACAAAGTACTGAGCTTGAAGCTTCTCTGATTCTTGATAGTACTGCACTTTAGGCTTCTCTTCTTCCAGTTTTACTCGCCTCTTTGTATCTTCTGGTTTTGGCAAGAAGAGTAAACTCCTGCCAAGGCAACTAGCGACGTAACTGCTGCCCCAATTGAAGTGAAATCAGCCATCTCACACTCCAGATGAGTAAATTAATACCGATCAGTTCAAGACATCAATCGACGACCTACTTTCTCCTAGCAATGATGACCCATCGATCTATCGCACTATGAGGTGGTCTGGTTTTTCAGCAGAGGGTCCATCTTTAACCAGTGAGGCGAGGCACCGCCCCTGAGATGGTGCTCCCACCCATGAGCAAACGCCGCGCTGACTGCTCCGAGCTGAAGGCCGAAGGTCCTCATTGAGGCGATCATTCCTCGCAAAGTGCTCTAGGAGAATGCCGCCAACCTCGCAGAGCAACCGATCAAGGGATCTCAGGCAGCCTTGAGGGCGCGCCAGTGAGCTTCTCCTCAGCGGAATTAATTCCACGCCACTGAAACAGCGTTGCAGCGAGCTCGTGGCGGCCATCACTGATGGTTATCCACCGAGGTCGGCTCAGTCCCTTCCAGCCCCCTCATCACCGTCCGCCACACGCACTCCCCCTAAGCACAAATGCCCCATCCGGGAAATGCCCGTTGGCACCCATCAATGCCGCCAGCATTCCCCCAGGCCCTCCAACAGAACAACCCAGCCTAGCCAGTTCATGACGGAGGAGCTGCTGTGTCTGCACGGGCAGTTGTTTGAGCACAGATCCCACTGGAAAGATGGCCAGATCAACCGAAACCCGAGGCATCACGACTGACGTCTGAACTACCACCAATTTTAGGCAATCTTGCTACGGGCGGTGGACATGTGTTGTGAGCGTGGGGAGCGAAAGCAATGGGCATCCACGGTGCGCACCTACGGCCAACTGCTCCAGCGCATCCATTCCTTTTAGACCTTCTTAGAGAACTGAGGTTTTGAGCCCACAAACTACGGTGCTGAGGGGGAGCTGCAACTGGTGGTGATCCAACTCAAAATCACTTACGGGGGAAAATCCAAAGTAGGTGGTCTCTGCCGCACCCGCCACCGCCTCACCGTGTGCGCCAGCCTCAGAAAACAGAGGCGGGATGTGTGGTGTTTCCTGAGGCAAGCCTGTATCGTCCATTAGCTCGGTGGTGAAATCCCTTCACGGCTGCCATGCGACGGAGCAGCGCTAAGACACAAAAGAGGCAGCAGCAGAACGCATCATTCGCCTGGCTGGATAGCCACGGAAATCTTAGTGCGGTCACTCAGCGTCCCGCCGCTGAATGTGTACGAAGACTATGCGATCTATGAAAGAAGATGTTCAGGAAAACCATCAGGCCATACTTAATAGCCATCACGTATGAAACTTGCGTGCCCGCCAACAAAGCCAAGTCCAATAAGATTCATTGCAGGCTGCCAGCTGGCTGACGATCTTAGGCTGAAAATACCTAGAAGATTCAGAGATTTCCTCGCAATCTATTTCTCTGGAGGTTGAACTTGAGTATTAATCAATTTCATCGCCTTCTAGGTATGACATCGACTGACTCCAGCCCTAGCCAGTATCCCCATACAATGCGTGTAAGGTTTATCCGTTGGATCGGACGCATTCGCTATGCCGGGGTTTTATTCATCACCATTCTCGCCTGCATTTTAATCTCGAACCCTGGGGCACTAGCTCGCGTGGGTGCTAGCTCGCTGGAGCAACCTCCCGATAGCTCAATTCTCCAATTGGCTCAGGTACAGGCACCGCCGAACTTGAAGCCTTCTCAACAGGCAATTATCCCGGCCAATCCAGGAAGTACTCCGGCAAACACTACGAGTTTAAGCAAGCCACAAAAAGAGAGCCAGCCAACACCCGTTGCGAGGCCTGAGGGTCAAAGATGGTGGAATATGTCCTCCCATCACATAAAAATGGTGATTTTCATAGTGATTCTAGGAGGGTTTGTGTTGTTCGGTGGTGCCTTCGGTGGGCTGATCTACAGCATCAGCAGTAATCGTGGCGCGATCAGTTGGCATTCCGTAACTCTTCAGGGAGAAGACAAAAAGACAGAGTATAAAAAATGGAACCTTGGTGTATATGGCGATATGCTGGTGGGGGCGGGAGGAGGAGTTATTGTCTTTAACTTAATTCCTCAAGTATCTGACGGAGGGCTTATCAAGGTCCTTTGGATGAGTATGTCAGACACTGGGACTGCCGCATCCACACTCATGAAGATCCTAGCGCTATCGCTGATTGGTGGCTTCGCTGGTATCAGCCTATTTGATGAGGCCGCCAGGAAGATCAGTAAACAGATGCAAGAAATAAGTCAACAGGTTGACGCAAACAGCAACCAGCTCAGTGGTTTAAATCAAGTTGGTTCGACAGAATCACAAATCCGGTTTCTATTAAGTCGCGCCGTCGATAAATCGTTGAGCCCACTAGGGCCTGCCGAAGTCGATCAACTCCGAGGTGCTGTGATTAAAGCTCCTCTTCAGGTTCGCAATTACGTGTTTGACACATGCCAGCAAGCAATAGAGTCAAACCGTCTTCTAGGTATTTCTATTCCTCTCAACGTTCTTGAAATCCAGTCGCGGGTCACGCAACTCAAAGGACTGATTCACTGCTTTGAAAGCTTACGCACAGCGGCTACAGAATCAGAAAAGTCAACTAATCAAATTGACCTAAACTCACATCGCTACCTTGCTCATATTGGCTTCATTCGTGAGCACTTAGCAATTGGACTTTCACTCCTTGGGGAAGGCGAGGTGGCAAGGGAAAACTTGGTCAAGGCAGAAGTCATGTTGGGGCAAGCTATAGAGAGCCGAGACAATCAGGCCGCCTCTACACAAAAGGAATTTTGGCATTACAGCCTTCACCGGTCTTTCTGCCGTTTTAGGCTTGGTTTGCTTGATAAGGCTGGTGAAGATCTTCTAACTCCAATGGCCATGACATGGGCAACCAGTCTGGTCCCGGGACTCGTGTTTACCAATCTCAAAGGATTCAGCCCACCTCTGCTGAGTATTGAAGTAAGACCCTCACAATACGTAGCGGACAACTTCTTCAGCTGGGTTTCCTCCTTGAGGCCTGAGCTTGTACCCAAAGAGCTTCTAGCTTCGGAACCGAACCGAAGCGGCGAGTTCCAGCAAGGCGGCGAACTCAGGGGCCAAAGGGACGACGAGGACGCCAGCCAAGATGACCGTGAGACGACGACAGATGTAGGGCAGGCAGGTCAAACGAACTCCTCATCAACTGATCCTGACCCCGATCATGCCCAATCCATACCATAGCCATGAATGATACCGGCCTCAATTATAGCTTTAGATTACAAGAAACACCAATTGTTCAGCCTATTCCCCTCGGCATTACATCATGACAATCCTTTCACCCCTTTCAGCCACAACTAGCGGCAGTGAGCGGTTCTCCTGGGACGCGTTTGTCTCAGCAGTGGCGCGATATTCCTTCAGCCATCCTGGCCAAAGACTCGCCTACATGGCTCAGTGTATTCTTGAATCCGGTGCTGGGACAAGTCGGCTATTTAGGGAAGCGGGCAACCCTACCGGCCTGAAATGGCGGGACGAAATGGCCGACATCTCTAGCCCTCTTACCCTCATTACCCCTACCGAGCCGCAGGGCGTGCGCTGGTGCTCATGGTCGAATCCCCAAGGTGCCATTGACGGGTATCGGCGCTTTATTCAACGAGATCGTTACCAAGGGTGGGAAGCCTTCGGGCATGACCCTGAAGCCTATATTCGGCATATCGCCAGTCGTGGCTACGCCACAGACCCGAATTACATAATCAAAGTCAAGAACCTGTTTCCTCAGGCGCGTTTACTACTGGAGACAGCTTTGAACCAGCCCATTTCTGCGGATGGATCAACGAGCCAAGTCGACCAAATTCTTATTGACCTTTCTTCTAGCAATGAGCTGATCGTTTATGCCAAGGCGGGTGATTTCACCATCAGTTCCCTAAAAAGTGCTGCGAAAGTCGAAGTGTCCCACTTTCTTAGCCGACACAGCACGGCACTACGAATAAAGGCCAGTCCAGCCGTCAAAGTGATCGCTGAGCAAGATCTGCAGATGCTTACGACCTCGAATTCTGACGCAAGATGGCTTCAATTCTGGCAGTGCCCTGATGGGAAGGTTGTTCTGCTCGGGATGGTGAACGGCACGCCGGTGAGTGCTGTTAAATCTGAGGAGATAGATGTTTTCTTGAAATTCCTATCGAGCCACCCTGGGGCAAGCACCGTCCAGGGAGCGAACCTTGGCTCTTCTCTGGATTGGAACCAGTTTGGCCACACAGCTACCGTCCCTGATCCTGATCCTGATCATGGTCACGATGATCACCCCAGCCACGATGATGGTCACAGTTCAAGCAGTGCGTCGCTGCGGCCGCGCATCCAATGGGTCGATGGCTGCCGAAACTTCAGTTCCCGCAATGGTAAACCTATTGATGCGATCGTTCTGCACTACACCACGAGCCGCAGCGTGGATGGAGCCATCTCTTGGTTTAAGACCTCTACCGGGGACAAAGCAGTCTCGGCACATTACATCGTAGGACTTGATGGTGTCATCTTCCAGCTCGTCAAGGATAGTGACAAGGCCTGGCATTGCTACGGCTTTAACACGTCCTCAATTGGCATTGAACATGTAGCGCAGGCAGGCGACAGACTCACCCCAGAACAAGAGCAGGCCTCATCAGCTCTTCTTCGGTGGCTGATTGCCGAGTACAGAATCTCCCCTGAGCGCATCTACGGCCATCGATGGAATCCCGCCGAGCCGGGGGGGACTCCTTGTCCAGGCTCTCTCTGGCGAACCCCGGAGGAACTCAAGAATTGGGTAAAGACTGTTGTTCTGAGCGGGTCAGTAGCAATCGTTCCTGCAAGAAAGGCACTTCAACATTCAGCTACCTTAGCTCGTCCACCAGTTCTTTCTGACGGTTTTGATCCTCGTGGCTCAGAAGAAGCCGGCATGATTGGGCCCAAGAAATCTGCGCCTATGCAGCCAGGTGACTCTTACTTGCTCGTTAATGATCGCGATCAAGATATGGAAGCTTATGACCATACTGGCGCGCTTCTTTGGAAGGTGCCGTGCCTGGCTCGTGGACAGGGAGTGGATAATCAGTGGACTCAACGCAATTCCGACACGCCTCCTGGTCTGTACAAGTTAGGCAAGGTGTATCGGGATTACGAGAAGAATTCAAATCCACCTTGTACTGACATCGCCATGGGTTATGGCTGGTACAGCTTTGACATGATTGAGCTTGAGAACCAGGAAGCATCAAATAACAGGGCAGGAATAATGCTCCACGGTGGTGGTTCCGCTTGCGGTTGGCCAGGCGCCTGGTCTCCGAATCAGAATCTCTTTCCGACACTCGGCTGCATACGCCTAAAAAACATCGACCTACGCGACAAAGTGCTTCCACTTTACGAGAAGGGAACCGTTTATATCGGAGTGTTTCAGGAGGCTTGATCAACAAGAGAGATCACTCCCGCTTAGCCATGTTAACCCCCACCTAATGCCTCACAAGTACTAGTCAATTTCGTACTTCGTTGCCCTTCAATTGTGTGACGCCTAGCAATACCTCACTCCTTAACGAAGTTAATTGTTAACTCCTGCCCGACTCTGGGATCGGAGAGCAAGCGTCATCGAGCGGCAACAGCCTGGACTGGACACTATGCCAAGGCGCCGGCAAATTGTCCACGGCTCTGCAGTGGGCTCTGCACTGTCGTTGGGCGTTGAGACGCTGCCCCTGTTAGACGGAAAAACTACCCAATTCGACTCGCTACGGACTACGAGCTTTAGCCTCCCTCTTTCGGTTCGGGCTCGACGAGTGAGCGGAACCTTGTCCCTCACTCGGCCTCGCCTGCTTACAGGCCTGGCTGTCCTTTCCAACCAAGTTGTTCATGCCTGCAGCTGACCAAGCCGCTGCTGGGGGGTGAGGGCACCCAGGGCCATGTCGTACCTGCGGCTGTTTTAGATCCGCAAGTATGCAGGCAGCAGCTCATTGCCAGTCGCTGAGTTTCTGTATGGCATCACGTAGGCCCAATCCACCCGCAGGGTCTACCTGAATTGCTCGGCCTTATGCGCCGCAAGGGTTTATTGGCGATCTACCAGATTACGCGAACCATGGTCCCCGACGATCCATCGCAGCGATTCCCCTGCCTTGACTGCTTGATCTCAAGATGGTCAATGCCGTCTACCAGGTGTCGGTGACAGACATCACCTAAATCCCTCTGCAGAGAGGCTTTCTCTACTTGGTGGTGGTCGTTGATCTTTACTCCAGGCATGTACTTTGCTGGAAGCTCTCCAACAGCCTTGACACGCAGTTCTGCGTGGATGCGTAGGAGATGGCACTGCCAGGTGGCCGTAAGCCAGAGATCTCCCATCCTGACCAGGAATGCTAGTTTACCGCCACGGACTTTGTGGCCAGCCTACAGGCCGGGAAGACCAGGATCAGCTGTGCTGCCAGAATGCGCTGCCACGAAACCATCCTGAGGGAGAGGTTGTCGCGCACAGTCAAGTACGAGGAGATCTACTAATCCGCTACAGCGATGGCTGGGAAGCGGAGTTCAGTCAGGCCCGCTTCTTCAGGAGCTACGGCCATGTAAGACCCCACAGCGCACTGGGAGATCAAACTCCCAATGAGGTCTACACTGGGACCAAAATCTGTCCTTCCCGTCCGGGGATAACGATGACACGGATCAGATCTGTCCAATAAAGACAATCCACCTCAGGCCCACGTGCAACCAAATGCTACCGGCATCTTTGCCAGCGATCGGCTTGTAGAGAGTTCCCTCAGGTCTAACCGTGCAGTGTATTCTGGGCCCTATCAATGGGAACAGGCGACCTTGCTATGTACCATCTTCACTGAGACTAGGTGGCATTCGAGGTTGCCGCTATCTCCTTGATGGTGTCCCCAGTCAATTAGATTTCCTCCTGCTGGAGCGGCTCCCAATGCAGGGAGTCGCTGAAATCTGCGATTACCGGTTCCAGGGCATCCAGCCAGGTTCCGGCACGACCCTGGAAGCCGAGCAACACCTCACGGGGGCCGACGGACCAGCTGCTGGCCCTGCCGCCGTTGGACGGCCTGCCGCCAATGAGGCGTTGCCCGCCGCTGCTGATGAATTCGAGCTGGTCTACCCCGGTGCCGGTGTTGGAGTTCAGGGTGATGATCTGCTCATGGTTGTCGAGGTCGAGCTCCAGGCTGCCACGGTCGTCGCCGCCGCTGCCGCTTGCAGGATGTGCTTCCGTCCACTGCCGCGGCAGGGAGCCGGCGCTGAGCGCATCCGGTTCCTGCACGTAGGTGAGACGGATCTGATTGATGAGCTTGCCAGCGTTCAGCGCCACTGCGGCAAGGCGACGACGACGCGAAATTGCCTTGAAGCGATCCGAGAAGGCAAAGGGCTTGCCGCCATCACCGCCCAGATGGTTGCCAAGGATGAGCCTTGGTGACAAGCGCGGGCTGCCGATGCGCTGGCCAGTGAGCGCGGGTTCCTGCAGGGGGGTTGAGGCGGAGCGGGCGAAGGCGGCGGTCAGGGCCTCGATAGATGCCAGGTCGGCCTGTATCTGATCCGCGTTGCTTTGCAGGGATGGATCAGGTGTCTGGCCGTAGAGCCTGTAGGTGCCCTCCACCCAGCGACACTGATTAGCGATCTGCTGCAGGCATTGTTGACGGTGTAGGAGCCCGGATTTGGATGGCTGGGCCGGATCGCCGACGAACAGGTGGCGATTGCGGACTACGGGTTCGAAAAGCTCACGCAGCTCCTCAATCTCCTCATAGCCGCGACAATCGATCGCCAGCGGCACGGGGCTTTCGATCTGCAGGCTGCCAAAAGCGCTGATGAAATCCAGCAACTGCTCCGGATTACGAAGCACAGGCTGGGGCACCCCCAGCACCTGGAACTTGATGTTGACGTTCAAGCCGGAGCTGCTGCTGATCTGGCTGAGCTTCTGGCCAAAATCGGGCGTGAGCGGAATGCCTTGAACCGGCAGGATCGCCTGAACGCTCTGGGCGAGAGCATCCGCCTCCTGTTGAGACTGGGCATAGATGGTGAACACCCCCTGCACCTCAGCGCCCCGAAGCACGCCCCGCACCCAGCTATCTCCATGCAGCTTCACAAACTTATCCAGCTCCCCCGGATCGCGGGGGGGCTCCTGATCGGCGCGCAGCCGCGGTTCTTGCACCTCAAATCCATTCAATACGCGCCAGGCCTGAAGGACCAGCGACAGGCTGAAGCTGGTCGTGTGAAGCGAGTCTTGAAAGGTGCGCCGCAGCCCGACCAGGGGCAGCTGCCCCTGGCCGGCCGACAGCCCGACCTGTCCCTCCAGGGTACGGCTTAGTTTAGTGGTGGAGCGACAGAGCTGCACATTGGTGCTGCTGCCCACGGGAGCCGCAGCCATCGCCACGGCCTCGCCCTCCAGGGCCCGTTGCCGGTCGAGATTCGGCTCCAGGATGCTATTGCGTCCGATCAGCAACATTCTTTCGGGTAAGCTTGAGGCAATGGAGGCCTGAACCATGGCGGGCGGCAGCAAGGTCAAACTTCTGGTCAGCCAAACCTAAACCCTGTACCCGAGGTCGTCACTGGAGTGCGGCTTGGAGGAGTTGCGAGACCTGCGGCCGATACCTCGCTAAAGCCGTCCACTTCCGTCACTAGGTGGCTGCTGAAAAAAACACAAGCCCAGCCGCGGGAGAATGGCCCAACGGCACTGAGCGGATGTGCGTCCAGCAGGAGCGAACCGGTCCGCTGTTCTCCTACGCTTCCACTGAGGAGCGGATCCCCAGGACCCATCCTCTCCGGCAGGTGAGGCGGCTGGCAGATCAGGCCCTGGATCGGCTCAATCCCACCTTCTGCAGGCTCTACCCCGAGGGCGGCAGGCCCTCGATCCCGCCGGAGCAGCAGCTGCTGGCCCTGCTGCTGCAGGCGATCTACGGCATCCGCTCGGAGCGGATGCTGATCGAGCAGCTGGATTACAACCTTCTGTTCAGCTGGTTTGTCGGGCTCAATCCCGATGACCCGGTCTGGCACCCCACTTCATTCACCAAGAACCGCGATCGGCTGCTCAACGAGGAGCTCATGGCCAGATTTCTGGAGCTGCTGATGGCCTCGCCGGAGGTCAAGCCGCTGCTGAGCTCGGAGCACTTCTCGGTCGATGGCACCCTGCTGCGGGCCTGGGCGTCACATGGCTCGCTGGAGCGGATCGATGGGTCCGACGACGATCCGCCAACGCCCAGTAGCGGCAATGGCTTTGGCTCGTCTCCCGCCAAGGGGAAGAAACGAGCCAAAGGCGACTTCCGCGGTCTGCGGCTCTCCAATCAGACCCACCGCTCCAGCAGTGATGGCGAGGCCCGGCTGTTCCGCAAGTCGAACAGCACCGGGGCCTACCTCAGTTATCTGGGCCACTGCCTCATGGAGAACCGCCATGGTCTGGTGGTGGCCAGTGAGGTGACTCCCGCGGACGGCTACGGCGAGCGTGCAGCGGCGGTGCGCATGGCGCGTTCGCTCCGCGGGGCGCACCAAAAGACGCTGGCCGCCGACAAGGGCTACGACACCAGGGATTTCGTGGCCGACATTCGCTTTGCCGGCATCACGCCCCACGTGGCGCAGAACATCCAGGCCCGCCGTCGCTCCGCCATCGACGGCCGCACCGCTCGCCATCAGGGCTACGGCAAGTCGATCCATACCAGGAAGCGGATCGAGCAGGTATTCGGCTGGATCAAGCAGGCCGCCGGGCTGCGGCAACTCAAGGCCGGGGACGATCCAGGGTGGGAGCGGTGTTCCGGTTGCATGTGGTGGCCTACAACCTGATCCGTCTGGCCAACCTGCTCTGCTCACGGGAGGCCATGACATGAAACGGGTGGCAAGGGGCGATCGGGGTCGATTCAGTGCTCCGCGAGAGGAACAGAAGCCAACAGGAATCACCCGATCGGCCGATCGGACTCCCCCCATGGCGCAGACCATCAGCGGCGGAAGCGTTAGGAGTGCGGCAGTGCTCGGTTCGGCGGCAATTTCAGCAGCCTCCTAGGCCCTTTATCGCGGTGGCGGGGGTGCGTGATTTGTCCAATTCCTGTAAGGAAGGCCTGGCCAACGGTCGGGGGGCCTCCAATGGCCCCCCTGCCACGGCGTCAGAGCAGCAACAACGAGGTTCTGATCACCACTTCTTGTAGGGCAGGAACTTTCCGCACATGGTGACTTTGACCCGGTTGCCGGCTGGATCCTCCACTTTGTCCACCTCCATGGTGAAGTCGATGGCGCTCATGATGCCATCACCGAACTTTTCCTGGATCACATCTTTGAGTGGCAGGCCGTACACCTGCATGATTTCATAGAAGCGATAAATCAATGGATCGGTCGGAACCTCCGGATCCAGGCAGCCCTTCACGGGCGGGACTGTCAGCTCGTTGGCCAGGTTTGGATCCAGATCCAAGGCCGTCAGAAGTTTCTTCGCCTCCTCTGGAGAGGCCGTGGCCTGTCCGTACAGCAAGCTGGCGATCCAGACCTCATCGCGCTGGAGAAGTGTTTCCAGCTCGGCGAAGCTCACGCTCTTATGGCGCTTGGCGCTCAGCAGAGTTTGGCTGAGAGGGGTCAGTGGGCTCATGGCGCGATGCGGATGGGCGGAATGGGGCGACCAGGGGGTGGAGGCCCGACAGAGGTTAGCCGTGCTTTCCCACCTGGTCGCCCCATCGCCCCGGCCAGGGTGCTGGCCGGCTGGTGCCTGAGATCCACGCCGCCGACTCAGCCGTTGCCGACCCTGGCTTGAACGCCCAAATCCATCAGGTGCCGTTGTCCTTCATCAGGCCCTGGGTCATCTGATCGATCTTCGCGCCATCCTTGGCCCGCTCCTGTGTGTCTCCTTTCTTCTCTGTCTGGCCGCCCTCATCTGTCACAGAACCAATGGCGGACTGAAGCTTGCTGTCTGTCTCCTGTGTTGAGGCGGGAACGCTCTCTGTTTTGGCTCCAAGCAGTGTCTGCGGTGAAGCGATTGGATTCGAAAGGGCCATCACTGGAGATGGGATCAACAGAGAAGCCATCAACAAGGCCAACGAAAGGAAAGACATCAATAAGGTTTTCATCGCAACTCTCATGGGATGGGCTACTCAACCGTACAGCCGATCCCTGGTGCTGCGGAATGAACTGCAGCGATCATGCATCGTGAACATCATCGTTTCCATTTATTGCATCAACGCTGATACGCATGTCTGGGCACTCTCCTTGCCCATTCCGTCACGTTTCCCGGTACCTCTGGCCCGCCTTTCCACCCGCCACCACGGCGGCTGGCCGCTGCGCTTGCCGCCAGCGGCGTCGCACCGCGATCACCTGGCTGCCAGCCTGGAGAGAGCCCCGGATGATGCTGCTTGCTCCCCGACCCCGCCACCCTTCGGCCCGTCCCCAGCACAGCTGCGGTGAGCGGGGTGCTCGAAACCCTCGCCTTCTTTCGCGATCCGGATTTCGCCCGCTCCCGTTTCGAGCGTTACGGCGATGTCTACGAAACCAGTCTGCTGGGGCAGCGCACCGTGTTCATCCGTGGTGGGCCGGCCATTGCCGACCTGTTCGCCCAGGCTGACGCGGTCGAGGGCTGGTGGCCAGAAAGCGTGAGGCAGCTGCTGGGGCTGCTGTCGCTGGCCAACCGCAACGGCGCCGACCACAAGGCGCGCCGTCGGGTGGTGGGCCAGCTGTTCGCCGCCGCCGCCCTGAGGCGCTACAGCCCGGCGATCGTGGCGTTGGTGGAGGGCCTCAACCAGGAGCTGGTAGCTGCGCCAGCGCCCGTGGCTCTGGTGCCCCGGTTGCGGCGCTTCGCCTTTGCCGTGATCGCCACCACGGTGCTCGGGCTCGACGGCGCCGACCGCGACGCCCTGTTCGAGGATTTCGAAATCTGTTGCCGGGGCCTGTTCTCCTTTCCGCTCGCCCTGCCCGGCAGCCCTTTCGCCCGCGCCCGCCAGGCCCGACAGCGTCTGTTGCGGCGGCTCGGCGCCGTGCTTCAGAAGGCCCAGGCCGCCTCGGCCTCCGGAGCTCCCCTTGCCGCTGGCGGCCTCGATCTGCTGGCCGGCGGCCTGGATGAAGCCGGCCTCCCCCTGGCCGACGACGACGTGGCGGAGCAGCTGCTCCTGCTGCTGTTCGCCGGCTACGAAACCACCGCCTCCGCGCTCAGTTGCCTGCTGCTCACCCTGCTGCAGCATCCCCCGGAGTTGGCCTGGCTGCTGGAGGAGCTCGACGGCCTGGCCTGGCCCCCCGCCGAGGGGGACGCGGTGAACGCCTATGACGCCCTGCGGGCACCGCGGCTGGATGCGGTGGTGAAGGAGGTGATGCGGCTGACCCCGCCGGTGGGTGGCTTCTTTCGCCGCACCCTTGAGCCCATTGCCTTGGCGGGTGTGCTGGTGCCGGCCGATCGCGTGGTGCAGGTGAGCATCACCGCCAGCCATCGCCATGGCGCAGACCCGGAGGATCTGGCGGCGTTTCGGCCCCAGCGGCATCTGGGGGGAGCCGAACCCGTGACCCTGCTGCCCTACGGCGGCGGTGAGCGGGTCTGCCTGGGCAAGGCGCTGGCGGAGCTGGAGATCCGTCTGCTGGCGGTGGGGCTGCTCAAGCAACTGAGCCTCGCCCTGGAGCCGGACCAGGACCTGACGCTGCTGGTCATTCCCAGCCCCACCCCGAAGGATGGCCTGCGGGTGCGCCCATGCCGCCGTAGCAACCCGGCCGATACCTAGATCGTCAGTCCCCGAACCTCTTGTCCAGCCATTGCGTCACCACGTAGACACCGATGAACATCGGAAGGTAGGCGATCCACATGTTGGGAAGATTCAGCTCTGAGTTGTTGATCAGAACAAGACCCAGATAGCTGATGACGCCATAGATGGATGCCCTGCGCAGTGGCCCGACGATCTGTTTCAAGTCGGAATCCAGCGTTGAATTCACCTTACGCCGCCACGCAGGCGCAAACGCCCGTCTGGGCCGCCGCGATGCGGCACCAGGCGATCGAGCCGCAGCTGATGGTCGGCGCTGGTGAGCCGTGCGTAGGCCAGGCCCACGACGCCGAACACCCCCAGCGCCGTCGCCGACGCGATCATGAACAGGATCACGATCTGGTAGCGAACCGCCGCCGCCGGTGCCGCCCCCTGGAGGATCTGGCCGGTCATCATCCCGGGCAGGCTCACCAGGCCCATCACCATCATCGAGTTGATCGTCGGGATCATCGCCACGCGGATCGCCTCGCGCACCACCGCCTGGCAGGCCTCCCAGCGGGTCGCCCCCAGGGCCAGATCCGTTTCGACCTGATCGCGACCGCTGCGCAGGCCGTCCATGAAACGATCGAGTCCCAGGGAGATGCCGTTGAGCGTGTTGCCCAGCACCATCCCCAGCAGGGGAATCAGATACTGGGGGTTGTACCAGGGCTGGGGCCGGATCAGCCCCGACACCGCCAGGCCCGTGATCAGCGCCGAGGAGGCCATCACCGACAGCAGGCTGTTGAGGTAAATGCCGGCAAAGCGGTGCCGGGTGCGCTGGACGGCGGACACGCCGGCGATCATCGCCATGGCCGCCCCCACCAGCAGGATCAGGGGCGCCTGGTCCTGGTGGAACAGCCACTCGAGCACGAACCCCACCAGCAGCAGCTGCACCACCATCCGCACGGAGGCCACCAGCAGGCTGCGGCCCAGGCCCAGGCGCAGCGCCGCCGACAGCCCCACGTTCACCAGGATCAGCAGGCCGGACAGGGCCAGGCGCCCGTCACTGATCGTCAGGGCGCCGGCGCTCGAGGGGGTCATCGCTGCAGCTCCAGGGTGCGGGTGGCGAAGCGTTCGATCTGGTCGCCGTCATGGCTGATCAGCACACAGGCGCGCGGACCGGCGGCGAGCCAGTCGGTCAGCAGGGCCTCGACGGCGGCGGTGGTGGTGGCTCCGTCGAGGGAGGCGGTGGGTTCATCCAGCAGCAGCACGGTGGGATCGAACTGGAGGGCCCGCAGCAGGGCCAGCAACTGCAGCTCACCGCCGGACAGCCGCTCGGCGTCGTAATCCAGGAACGAGGCATCGCGCCCCAGGGCCGCCAGCCAGCCGGTGATGCGCTCGTAGCTCCAGCCACCCCGCCCGCGCCGCTCCCGGAACCGCCAGGGCGCGCGAAGATTCGCCGCCACGGTTCCGCCACCGGCGACGGGCCGCTGGGCCAGATACAGCACCATGGCCCGCCAGCGCGGCAGACCCCAGGCCGCCGGCGCACGCCCGAGCAGGTGAAACGTTCCCGCCTCGGGGGGGTCGAGCAGGGCCAGGGTGCGCAGCAGCAAGGTTTTCCCAGCCCCCGAGGGCGCCACCAGCCCCAGGCGATCACCGCCCGCCAGCGCGAGATCCAGCTGGCTCCAGAGCAGCCGATCCCCCAGTCGCCGCTCGAGGCCGGCGGCGCTCAGCAGCTGGGGGCGGTCCAAGGGTGAGGGATGGCTGGGCACCCCTCACTCTGACCCCGTCACGCACCGGCCGGCGCCGATTGGCAGCTGGTCCCTTTGGAGGCCAGCCACAGTTCCACGGTGCCCTGGGGGACGGAGCGTGCGTACCTCCATGTGCTCAGGTCGATGGGAGAAATGCCGGGCTTTGTATTGCCGGTTCCGGCAAGAAGGGCGCGGACCGACGACGACGTTGGTTTGAGGGCGCTGATCTGGGCGATCAGCTTCTCGGCCAGTTCGTTGTCGGCCTTGTGGAAGAAACGAACGGAATTGAATGGACCGCAGCTGCTCGATGACGGTTCCACGAAGCGCACACCAGAGACGATGTACCAGCGCTTGGCGGAGAGCTGGACCAGGATGGGTTTCAGTTGCTCGGCGATGGAAGGATTGTCCAGATGGACGGTGACGACGGCCAGACTTGGTTCGGTGTAGGCACTTTTGGCCCGAGCCGTTTCGAGCCTGACGGCATTGAGCTGGTTGACCACCCTGGCCTGGGCCAGGGAGCCCGCCACCAGCCGGGGATCGACGATCGGGTCCTGGGCCAGCTGGGAGACGCTGACCGACTGTTCGCCATTGCTGTCCTTGCCTTCCACCTGCTTGCGCAGCGCGTCGATCGCCAGCGCCCCGGCTTCCCCGCAATCGGCTTGGATGTCAGCAGCCGGCGTCAGATCCTGGCCACCAAGCTTCAGATTGAGATTGAAAACCTGTTGCTGGTAGTAGTCATTGCAGGCTTCGCCGGAACTCTGAACCAGACGATTCAACACCCTCGCGGCCTGGTCGACACCATGGTTGAACTGGGTCTGGGTGGCGGAGGCATGGCGGGAATTGTTGTTCTGGGCATTGATCGACTCTTCCCCGGATGACCCCTCGATCAGCAGGATTGAGATGCGGGCGAGCAGTAACTTGTCCCTCGGTGCCTTATCTTTCCCCGGCTCCGTGTTGAGCATGTGCTCGATGGCCAGCAGGGAGATGTCTCTGCCAAGTTGCTTTGATGTGAGTTTATCGGTGAGATCACCAACCAGTCCCGCCGTGCGTGATTGCTGCGACAGCTTGTTGACTTCGTTGGAGGTGATCGTGGCGACAATCAAGCCGATGGTGCCGGCGATGGCGGCGATGCCTGAGACGATATTGTTGAATGTTCGGCCCCGTTCGGAATCTGCCATTCGCGTTGTCTGAAGCCATCATCTGGGGCCCAGTCTCAGTGGCACGTCAGAGCGCGCCGGAGGGGTCCCACATTTCTTATTGGTGTGCAAGGTGGCATTCCCTGGGCACCTATCGATGTCACGATGGTTTCTGCCACCACTGGATTGGGATGGGCCCATCGGTCGAGCGTCGCCAGCCGATCCGGACGGTGCGGCTGAGCCACCGGGGCGGGATGCTCCATGCGGAGGAACGGCGGGGCTGGCATCGCCATTGGCGGGAGCCCTATCGCTTCATGCTGGCCATTCCCTGGCCGGGCTTTCTGCTCAGCATCGCCGCCAGCTATCTGCTGCTCAATCTTGCCTTCACGCTGCTCTATGCGCTGGATCTCGATGGCATCGGCGGGGCCCCCGATGGCCAGCGCCTCTCCGTGCTGGATGCCTTCTTCTTCAGCGTCCAGACCCTGGGCTCGATCGGTTACGGCGTGCTCCATCCCAGCAGCCTCTGGGTGAATCTGGTGGTCACGGTGGAGGCCTTCTTCGGGCTGCTGTTCATCGCCGTCACCACCGGCCTGGCCTTTGCCCGCTTCTCCCGCAGCCGGGCCCGCCTGCGCTTCAGCCGCGTGGCCACGATCGAACCCTGGCAGGGGCACCCCACCCTCACCTTCCGGGTGGCCAACGTGCGCCAGAACAGCCTGGTGGATGGGCGGATCCGGGCCTCCCTGGCCATGAACGAGGAGAGCGGCGGCCGTCGGATGCGCCGCCTCGTGTCCCTGCCGCTGGTGCGGGATCAGTCGATCAGCTTCCAGCTGATGTGGACCGTGATGCACCGCGTCGATCACGACAGCCCCCTCTTCGGTCTCAGCCGGGAGGAGCTGGAGCGGCGCCAGGCTGAAATTCTCGTGGCCTTCCAGGGACTCGACGAGATCCTGCTGGCACCAGTTCACTTTCGCTGCAGCTACGGGGCGGCCGATCTGCGGCTGGGGGAGCAGTTCCGCGACATGGTGCAGATCGACGGCCCCGACAGCGTGTTCCTCGATTTCAGTTGCTTCGATGTGACCGATCCCCAGGATCCGCCGCCGCTCCCACCAGCTCCCGGCCATGGGGAAGGAGATAGTCGATCGCCGGACCCACCGGCACAACACCCGTGGGGTTGATCATGGTGTGGCTCTGGTAATAGTGGCGCTTGATGTGCACCATGTTCACGGTGTTCGCCACCCCCGGCACCTGGTAGAGATCGCGGGTGTAGGCGAACAGGTGGGGGTAGTCCACCAGCCGTTTCAGGTTGCACTTGAAGTGCCCCACATAAACCGGATCAAAGCGCAGCAGGGTGGTGAACAGGCGCCAGTCCGCTTCGGTGATCGCCGATCCCAGCAGATAGCGCCGGCCGGCCAGGTGCCCCTCCAGCCAGTCGAGCGTGGCGAACAGGGGACCCAGCGCCTCCTCGTACGCCTCCTGGGTGGTGGCGAAACCGCAGCGGTACACCCCGTTGTTCACCGTTGCGTAGATCCGTTCGTTCAGCCGGTCGATCTCCTCGCGCAGCCCCATGGGATAGACGTCCCCCTCCCGGGCACCCAGGTGATCGAAGGCGCTGTTGAACATCCGCAGGATCTCGGAGGATTCATTGCTCACGATCGTGCGCCGTTGCCGGTCCCAGAGCACCGGCACGGTGACCCGGCCGGAGTAGTGGGGATCGGCCACGGTGTACAGCTGGTGCAGGGCTTCGGCGCCTTCGTTGGGATCCGGCACCACCCCCTCCGCCGCCTGGAAGGTCCAGCCCCGCTCGCCCATGAGCCAGTGCACGACGGAGAGTGGGATCAGGTCCTCCAGCCCCTTGAGGGCGCGCAGGATCAGGGTGCGGTGGGCCCAGGGGCAGGCCAGTGACACATAGAGGTGGTAGCGGCCGGCTTTGGCGGCAAAGCCGGCCTCGCCACTCGGACCGGCCGATCCATCCGGGGTGATCCAGTTGCGGAAGGCCGCCCGCGAGCGCTCGAAGCGGCCGGCGCTGCTGCCGGTGTCATACCACTGGTCCCTCCAGACCCCGTCCACCAGCAGGCCCATCACGGTCGCCATGACGCCCGCGGACCCTAACGGGCCTCCTGCGCCACCTGTTCACCCGGCGGACCCTGGGTGCTACGGCGGAGAATCGCCCCCATCGTGGAGGGATGAGCGGCGCCGATCCCTGGATGCCATGGCCGGTTTGAACCGACGCGGCCCCCTCCGCCGGATCGCCCTGCTCCTCAGCGGGATCCTGCTGGCTGGGTTGCTCTCAGGGGTGCTGGCGGGCCTGCCCCTGCTGTCGCCAGCGGCGAACGCTCAGGACCAGCCGGAGGAACTGCGGGGGGTGTGGCTCACCGCCAACGACATGCCCGTGCTGCGGGACCGCGGCCGGATGCAGGCCGCCGTGGATCAGCTGGCGGAGCTGGGCTTCAACCGGCTCTATCCGGTGGTCTGGAACGGCGGCTTCGCCTACTACCCCAGCCGGGTGAGCGAGGCGCGCCAGCTGCAGGACTTCACCTTCCGCGGCCTGCAGGGCCAGGACATCCTGGCCGAGCTGATCAGCGCCGGCCGCAACCGAGGGGTCAAGGTGATCCCCTGGTTCGAGTTCGGCTTCATGGCGCCACCGGAGTCGCCGCTGGCGCAGCGGCACCGCAGCTGGCTCACCCAGACCCGCGACGGGGGGCTCACCTCCACCAGTGCCGCCGGCCGGGTGGTGTGGCTCAATCCCTTCCGGCCGGAGGTGCAGCAGCTGATCACCGACCTGGTGCTGGAGGTGGTGAACGACTGGGGCGCCGATGGCATCCAGTTCGACGACCACATGAGCCTGCCGCGGGAGTTCGGCTACGACCCCTTCACCAGGGCGCTCTACCGCAAGGACACCGGCAAGGATCCACCGGCCAACCCCGAGGATCCGGCCTGGGTGAAGTGGCGGGCCGACCGCATCACCGCCTTTCTCGACCAGCTGGCCCGGGCGGTGCGGGCCGCCCGCCCCGGCGCCCTGATCTCGATCTCCCCCAACTACTACGACTTCGCCTACAAGCTGCAGCTGCAGGACTGGCGCCAGTGGGTGCGGCGCGGCATCGCCGATGAGCTGCTGGTGCAGATCTACCGGCCCGATCTCGAGAGCTATCTCCCCCACCTCAGCCGGCCCGAGGTCCAGGAGGCCCGCCAGCGCATCCCCACCGCCATCGCCGTGATGAGCGGCCAGCGCAACCGCCCCACCCCATGGGCCTTGTTGGCTCAGAAGGTGGCCGCCAACCGGGCCCGGGGCCTGGGGGTGGCCTTCTTCTACTTCGAGAGCCTGTGGAGCCTGGGCCCCGAGCCGCCCGCCGAGCGCATCGCCGGGCTGGCGCAGATGCTGGGCCCCCGTTGGCAGGTGCCTGGCGACCCCGGGGTTCGCGGACGTTCACCGCCGTCCCTGCCGCCTCCTCTTTAGCGAACGCCGGGAGCTGACGTTGACACTCCCCAACGCCCCACTACCAAGGAAAGAAGCTCCCGCCTTCCCTCCATGCCCGAGCCGGCCGCCGACCTGCCCCTGGCCGTCCCGATCCAGCAGCGGCTCCTGGAGCTGTCCCCCGCGAAGGACACGGAAGCCGAGGAGCTGCGGCAGAACCTCTCCGCCCTGGTGGCCCTCGACCGGGTGCTGTGGCTGGGGGGTGATGAGGGACGCAGCCTCTACCGGTTGGACCGCCTCGGCGATCACCACTACGGCAACCTCAGCGCCGTGAAGCTCAGGGATTTCGGTCTCGCCGGTGGCAAGGACGACGGCGAATCGGACCTCGAGGGGCTGGCCCGTGACGGCGATCGCCTCTGGATGGTGGGCTCCCATTCCCTGCGGCGCCGCAAGTACGACGCCAAGGCAGGCCCCCTGAAGCTCCACGACAGGCAGAGCCGCAACGCCCATGTGCTCGGCTGCCTGCGGCTGGATGGGGAGGGCCGGCCGGTGGCAGGGCAGCGGCTGGCCTTCGATGCCGCCGAGGGCCGCGATGCCCTCACCCAGGCGCTGGCGGCTGATCGGCGGATCGCCCCGTTTCTGGCGATCCCCAGCAAGGACAACGGACTCGATATCGAAGGCATCGCCGCCCGGGGCGAGCGGGTGCTGGTGGGGTTGCGCGGACCGGTCCTGCGGGGCATCGCCCTGGTGCTCGACCTCCGCCTGGGTGGCCTCGATGGCGACGGCCCCAGCCTCAGCCTGGAGGCCCATCGCTGCCGCTACCTGTCGCTCAGCGGCCTGGCGGTGCGGGATCTGGCCGTGGTCCCCGGCAGCGACGACGTGCTGGTGCTGGCCGGGCCGACGATGGACCTAGCCGGCCCCTGCTACCTGCACCGCTGGCGCAACGCCCTTGGCCCGCAGGGTTCACCCCCGAAGGACGGCGTCACCCTGGAGACCACGGAGCCCCTGCTGTGGATCCGGGATGGCCGCCCCGGTCGCCCCGGCCAGGGCAGCGACAAACCGGAGGGCCTGGATGTGCAGCGCCATGGCGACCAGCTGCTGGCCTGGGTCGCCTACGACGATCCGGTGGCCGCCAGGATTGGAGCCAAGGGAACCAGTACCCGCCTGGATGGCTATGGGCTGCCGGACTGACGTCAGCCCTGATCCACCCCCCCCAACGCCCGTCCTGCCATGCCCATCGATCCAGCCCTGCTGCGTGCCTTCTGGTTTCCGGTGCTGCCGCTCGATCAGCTGGGGCCGGGGCCGGTGGCGGCGGACCTGCTGGGGGAGCCGCTGGTGCTCTGGCGGGGAGCCGACGGGGAGCCCCACGCCGCCCCGGATCGCTGTCCGCACCGCTCAGCGCGGCTTTCGGGCGGCAGCCTCAGCGCCGACGGCAATCTGCAGTGCCCGTACCACGGCTGGGAGTTCGCCGCTGACGGCACCTGCCGGGCGATTCCCCAGCAACCGGAGCGGCCGGTCCCCGAGGCCTGCCGGCTGCGCACCTACCTCGCCCAGGCCCGCTACGGGCGGGTGTGGGTGTGCCTGGAGGCGCAGCCGCGCCTGCCGCTGCCCTGCTTCCCCGAGGAGCACGATCCGGCCCATCGGCGCATCGACGGCTTCTGGGAGCTCTGGGAGGTCTCCCCCTTCCGGGTGATCGAGAACGGCCTCGACAACTTCCACCACTACTTCGTGCACCGCGGTCTGCTGGAGGCCACCACGGCCCGGCCCGATCCGATCGAGGGGCCGATCGCGGACACCGCCGACGGCTTCCGCTTCCGCATCCCTCTGCAGGTGCACAACAACACCGTGCTGCAGGACACCCTCGACACCGATGCCGGCACGTTGACGGTGCAGCGCCAGGTGAGCTGGATCGCACCGCTCGGTCTCAGCCTGGAGCTGGAGTGGCCCAACGGCCTGCGCCAGCGCATCGTGCTCCATGCGGTGCCCACCGGTTCCGGCACCACCCGGATCAGTCGCTTCTATTTCCGCAACGACAGCGAGGAGCAGGTGCCGGCCGCCGCCATGGTGCGCTTCGAGCGGGGGCTGATCGACCAGGACCGGGCGATCCTCACCGCCATGGCCGGCGCCCTCGAACCCTGGCCCACTGGCGAACATCTGATCGAGGCCGACCAGCCCATCGCCCTGATGCGCCAGCGGCTGCGGGAGCTGCTTCAGCCGCGCTGAAGCAGCAGGTCGCGGGGGTGGGGCTTGGCCCCGAAGGCGATCGGAGTGCCGGTGATCGCCTCCAGGTAACGGAAGAAGCGGTACACCGGGGCGTCGTTGATGCTGGCGTTGCCGACCGGGATGCGGCCGCCCCCCAGCACGGCCGCCTGGCTTTCGATGAAGGGCCGGTCCTCGTCGTTGTTGTGGTTGGAGAGATCCCGCAGTGCCTTGAGGGCGGGTCCGTTCTCCAGCAGGGAGCGCCAGCGCCCGCCGGCGTAAAGGGTGCCGCGCAGGGTGGTGCTGCCCCGGTCGTCCGGCACGAACAGCACCGCCAGGTGCAGGCCCTCATCGAGCTTGTTCAGCCAGAGGTTGGGCGCACAGCCCACCTTCCAGTAGGCCTGCAGGTTGTCGCGGTACTGGCTGTAGGTGACCAGCACCGAGCGTTCGTCGTCGTCGCAGACCATGTGCAGGCCGCTGAGGGTCTCCTGGCCCAGCCAGCGCCGCAGCTGGTGCACCGTGCGGGCGATGGCGTGCACGTGGAAGCCGTGGGTGTGGTCGATGCCGCTGGTGAGCACCAGGCCCCAAGGGCCCACCGGGTAGCGGTAGTGGAACAACGGCAGGGCATCGGTGCGGGCGGCATCCAGCAGCTCGCGCCCGAATTCCGCCGGCAGCCGTGCCCCCTCCAGGGCGGCCTCCACCTCAGGCGTCTGCCAGGCGGCGGGGTCGCCGGCGGCGAACAGGCTCCGCCCCGCCGGCAGCCAGAGGAATTCCCCCCACTCCCGCACCGGCAGGGACACCAGGTGCTCGGCCCCGCCGGCCTCGCCGTGGAGGGTGCGCACGCAGCGTCCGTCCTGATCGAACTCCTGGTAGTGGTAGGGGCAGCGCACGAGCGAACCCTTCACCGTCGGCGGCGTGCCCGCGCAGGAGAAGGACACCAGCCGGTGGGGGCAGGCATCGATGTGGGCCGACACCCGCCCGTCGGCGCCCCGCACCAGCAGCAGCGGCAGGCCGAACGCTCGGACACTCAGGGCCGACTCCCGGGCCAGTTCGCCGCTGGCGAGGATCGGCCAGGCCACCAGGCGCTCCGACAGCCAGGGCTGTTCGAGATCGAGATACGGTCCCACCCGATCCAACCATCGGCCTCCAGCCTAGGAAGCGAAGGGCGCCTGCTTCAGACCGTCACCAGGTCCACCCCATCGAACAGGTGGCGGCCGGGGGCCTCCGGCGAGGGATCGAACCAGTACTGCTCCACCAGCGTCAGGAAGGCCTGCCGCGGCAGGCGGCCGGGGGGCAGCCCCAGGGCGGCGAGCATCCGGTCGAGGTTGGCGGCGATGCCGGCGGTGGAATGGCCGTAGGCGGCGGCGAAGGCGGCCAGGTCGTCGAGCTCGAGCTGGCCATCGCCATCGAGGTCGATCACGTCGAAGAAGCCGCCGGCGGAGCGGGCCATGAACTCCCGCGCCGCCTGGGGATCGGCCTGGAAGGCGGCGAACACGCGGCCATGGGAGGCGAGGAACTCCTCCCCATCCACCGTGCCGTCGTGGTTCCGGTCGCGGCGGGCGTTCTCGTGCCGGTAGGTGTCGAGCAGCAGCCCCAGCAGATCCGGGAAGCGGCTGGGCCGGCCCTGCCAGCGCCGCGCGATCCGCACCGCCACCGGTTCGAAGTCGCCCTCCAGGGTGTGGCGGCCGTCGCCGTCGCGGTCGTAGAAGCTGAACAGCCGGCGGTAGCGCCGCACCAGTTCGGCCGGCAGGGGCAGGCTCGACATCCACCGGGCGGCAGGAGACGTTGATGGTACCGGGGCTGCCCGTGCATACCCTTCAGGCTCTGCCTGTCGCCCGATGGCCCCCGATTCCGAGCGGTTGCGCGCCCACCTGGCCGGGATGGTGGATGTGCTGGAGCGCCTCAGCGAGCACCCCGACGACGTGCCGGGGGCCATCGAGCTGCTCAACCTCACCTATGAAACCCCTTACGCCGAGGCGGCCCGGGCCCGGCTCAAGGCCGAGCCCGCGGTGGCGGCCCTGGTGCGGGAGCGCTACTGGGGCCCCTGGCCCGCCGTCGATGAGCTGGCCCACTACCCCCAGGGCAGCCTGGCGGAGTGCCTCGGTCGCCACCTGATGGCCGAAGGGCTCGATCTGCTGCCGGCCCCCGAGGGGATCGCCCATCTCGCCGATGACGACCAATACCTGCAGCTGCGGATCCGCGCCACCCACGACCTCTGGCATCTGGTGACCGGCTGCCCCACCGACCTGGCCGGCGACGTGGCGATCAACGGCATCGGCGCCCGGCAGCTGTACCACCCGGGGGCGGCACTGCTGATCTGCGCCGATCTGCTGTCGCGGGCCCTCAACCCGCCCACCACCCCGGACCTGGCGGAAGCGATCGCCTATGGCCTGCGGCTGGGCGGCCGCTGCGCGCCCTTGCTGGCCCAGCGCTGGGAGGAGGGGTGGGGCGAGCCGCTGGCCGCCTGGCGCGACCGGCTGGGGATCAGCGCCGTGCTGGCGGAGAGTCCCTTCCTCAGCCGCGACCCGGGGGCGTGAGCCGGCCAGACCCGTCTCCTGAGGTGGGGATCAGCAGGGCCACCAGCACGAGTCCGGCGGCGAACAGGGCGGTGCCATGCCACTGCCAGCTATCCCAGACATGGGCCACCAGCAACGAGCAGAGCGCCGCGCCCAGGTAGGCCGTGAAGAACAGCCAGCCGCCCAGCCGGGTGCGGGCCGTCCCATCCAGGGACAGCACGGTGGTCTGGTGGGCGACGTAGGTGCCCTGCACCCCCAGATCCAGGCAGGCCATGCCGATCACCAGGCTCACCAGGGAGCCGGCGCCGAAGGCAAGCAGCAGCAGGCCGGCCAGGCCCAGCAGGCAGCCGGCCCGCACGATCAGTCCCGGGCCGTGGCGGTCCACCAGCCGGCCGATCGGCCGGGCGGCGGCGATGCTCACCAGGCCCACCAGCCCGAAGGCGCCGATCGCCGCAGGGCCGAACCGCCACGGTGGTGCCGCCAGGTGCAGCGCCAGGCCGCTCCAGATGGCCATGAAGGCGCCGAACAGCAGGGCCTGGCGCAGGCAGGCCTGCCGCAGGGCGGGATGGCGCAGCCACAGCCGCAGCTGGGACCGCTGCAGGGCCAGGTAGCCCAGGGGCTGCGGTGGCTGCTGGCGGGGCAGCCGGTGGCGGAACAGCAGGGCCACACCCAGCATCAGCAGGGCCGAGAGGGCGTAGATGGCTCGCCAGCCGGCCAGCTCCGCCATCACCCCGCTGAAGCTGCGTGCCAGCAGCAGGCCGCTGAACTGGCCGCTGAGCAGGGTGCCGAGCACCTGGCCGCGCCTGGCTTCCGGTGTGAGTTCGGCCAGGAACGGTGGCAGCAGGTAGGGGACCAGGGCGCAGAGGCCGACGGCGAAGAACGCCGGCAGCAGCAGCTGGAAGCTGGGTGCCAGCACGATCGCCAGGCAGGCCAGGGCCATGCCGGCGGCGGACAGCACCAGCAGCCGGCGCCGCTCCAGCCGGTCGCCCAGGGGGAGCAGCAGCAGCAGGCTGGCCGAGAGCCCCCACTGGGTGGCCGCCGGCACCAGCACGGAGACTCCGGCGTCGAGGCCCAGGTCGGCGGCGATCGGGGGCAGCAGCGACTGGCTGTAGAAGGGATTGGCCACGCTGACGCCCACCGCCAGGGCCAGCAGGGGGAGTGGCGGCAAGGGTCTGGGCTGGGGCCGCTTCAGATCCACAGGGTCATGCCGGATCCAGGTTCAGAGACGGGGCCTGTGGTGGCATCCACCACAGGAAGCAGCCTGGCGCCCCGAACTGACACCAGCGTTTACATGCTGTTACAATTCACGAAACAAGCTGAAACACACATGACCGACTCCTCCTCCCGCTTCGGCTTCGTCGCCTTCGCTGAAACCTGGAACGGCCGCCTCGCCATGCTCGGCTTCGTGATCGGCCTCGGCACCGAGCTGCTCACCGGCCAGGGGATCCTCACCCAGATCGGCCTGGGCTGATCCAGCGACGGCCCAGCACTTTCCCTCTTCCCCCCTGTCCGACCCATGACCAACACCCCCGCCAACGACGCCTTCCTCCAGGGCGACAGTGAGCGTTCCATCCACATGGAGCAGCTCAAGCGCGTCGAACTCTTCAACGGCCGCGCTGCCATGCTTGGTCTTGTCATCGGTGTGCTCACCGAAGCCATCACCGGCTCCGGCATCGCCCACCAGATCGGCCTCGGCGCCCTGACCGACGGCTACGCCGCCTGCCGCACCCAGTTCCTGCCCTTCTGCTTCTGATCGCTCCGCTGCCGATGCTGCTCCCGCCCCCCTTGTGTCCCTTCACGGCGGCCCGGATCGCCGGTCTGCAGGCCACGGTGCTGCTGCTCCTCACCCTGCTGATCAAGGCCCGGGTGCAGATCAAGGCGGCTTCGGCCCTGGGCCTGTTCCTGCTGGCCCTGCAGACCCTGGTGTTCCTGGCCGCAGCCGGAGCCCTGGGCCTGGTGGCCATCGGCGGAGCGGCCCTGGCCCTGACCCGTCCCCGCTCGGCCGCCGCCTGAGAGCACCCCAGCCATGACCGCCCTGCTGCAGCCACCGCTGGGGGAAGACGCCCTCCGGGCCCTGTTCACCAAGCCCTACGGCGCCCCGGGGCCCACGCCGGAGCAGTGGCGGGCGCTCTACCACGGAGCGGTCCACTTCACCGACCCCACCCAGGAGCGGCAGGGCCTCGAGGCCTACATCGTGGCCCAGGAGGGGTTGCTGCAGCGCTGCGATGACGTCTTCCTTGAGCCGGGTGCCGTTGCCCTGAGCGGTGACACCGCCTTCGTGGAATGGACGATGGGCCTGAAGATCAGGGGCATCGAATTCATCTATCCCGGCGCCAGCCGTCTCCGCCTGGGAGCCGACGGCCGGATCATCGACCATCGCGACTACTTCGACTTCGTCGGCCCCACCTTCACCCCGGTGCCGCTGGTCGGAGGTTTCGTGCGCTGGCTCTACGGGCGGTTCGTGGCCTGAAGGTTCCGATCAGCCAGCCCTGCGCCTGACGAAGGAGGGGGCAGACGGCGCGATGCAGGGTGCTCACGCCGAAATGGCCTCCATCCCGCTCAACGGCCGGAGCCTGCGACGGGCGCCTGGCCCGGCCTTGCTGATCGGTGAGGCCGGGACCTCCGGGCCGGGCGATGCCCGGTGAGGCGCGCCAACCGGGCCAGTGGCGTGCTGGCGCGGCGCAAGGCCTCCCGTTGCCGCTCGCGGTAGAGGCGATCCACCGCTTCCATGGCCGCCGGGTCGTCATGGTCATGGACGCCGTAGAGCAGTCCGGTGATGCGCTCCGCGTCCATGGCCTCTGCGGCCGCTTCCTGCCAGAGGCGCTCGCTCAGGGAACGGTCGCCCCGTCGGAACTGGGCGTCGGCCAGCTGGCGGGTGAGTGCGAACACCAGCTGACGTTCCTTGAAGGCGGAGAAACTGCCTTCGAACTGATGGGGAAAGCTACCGCTGGCCATGGGGGTGTCCTGCCGCTGGAGTTCTCCCCTCAACTGTATGTTCTGCTACAGGTTTTCAGTCCCCACTGCCTTTCCTGGCCCTCGCCTGCAGGGTGCCCGCACCATAAGGGTGGGAGTTCTTCCTGCGTTGAGGCCATGTCCCCCTTCCCATGGCTGGTGATCGTCCACGCCTTGGCCGCCACGGTGTGGACCGGCGGCCACCTGGTGCTGGATCTGGGTGTGCTGCCGAGGGCCCTGCGGGAGCAGAGCGCTGATCGCATCCGTGATTTCGAGGTGATCTTCGAGCCCCTCGGCCTCACGGCCCTCGCCATCCAGGTGATCACGGGCCTCTGGATGGGCTCGATCCTGTTGCCTGGCTTCGACGGACTGTTTGACCCAGCGAGCCCGATCGGTGTGCTGGTGGGCACCAAGCTGCTGCTGCTGGGCGCCACCGCCGCCCTGGCCGTGCATGCCCGGCTGCGGCTGATCCCCAACCTCACGGACACCAACCTGGGCGGCCTGGCCTGGCACATCCGTGCCATCACCGCCCTGGCGATCGCCTTCGTGGTGGTGGGTGCCCTGATCCGCCTGGGTGGCGTGCTGGGCTGAGGGGCCCGATTCCTTCTTCGCAGGTGAAAGGGCACGGACTTCCCCTGCCCGGTGGAAGGTGGCTGCAGAACGACGTCATGTCCTTGCCGCCCATGTCCATCCCCATGATCGATCTCCCCTTTCTGGCGCAACTGCTGGTGGCCCTGTTCGTGGTCGCCACCCTGGATGGCCCGCCGCCGGTGGAACCCGCCCAGGAACCGCCTCCCAGGGAGCCGGAGCCGCTTGAGCCGCTGACGGGTGGCTGGTCGGCGGAGACCGACCTCCACGCCCAGCGCCTCCTGCGGCTCGAGAAACGCCGTGACACCTTTGCCTCCCAGCCGTGACCGGCCAGACGGATCAGGTTCCTACAGTCTTTCAGCGATCGGCCACGCACCAGGGAGTGGGCGCCATGCTCGAAGCTGTCGACCAGAAGGCTCTTTTCGATTACTGGCACGACCGTGTCCGGCTGAAGAACCTGCCGCGCATCGGCGCCCAGGCGCATGTGCCGACCCAGGTGCTGCGGCATGAGTGCACCAACTACGACGAGCTCAGACACCTCAAGGCCGTTCAGGACCTTGATGAACTGGAGCGCTGCCGTGTCATCGCCATCATCAAGTACGAGTGCACCGCCAAGGTGCTGCAGCGGCGCACGGGACTGCTGAGGGACTACGCCCGGCAGTGTGAAGCCAACAGCCTGACGCAGCAGAAGGAACGCTCGCGCCTCGGCGCCCTGCTGCAGAGGCTCAAACAGGCGCTGCGCGGCCAGCAGATCAAGATCGATCGCCTCGAAGCCCGCCTCCAGGCCCTGGAGGCGGAAAATGCCGCGCTTCGCTCCGAGCAGCAGCAGTCGAAGGCCGAGCTGCAGCTGCAGAAGGAGCTGGTTGCCCTGCAGCGGGCCCTCGATGCCGAGGTGGAACGTCGCCGCCAACTCGCCAGGAACAACCAGAGCCTCGGCGGCCGTGTCGCCCACACCGATCGTTACCGGCGCCAGCGCGACGAACTGCAGGAGGCGCTCAGGGCCGAACGTCAGACCACCCGGCAGCTCCGCGGGGAGCTGGAACGGCTCCGGGCCGGGGAGCATTTGGGCCTCGGCCTGGCCGAGTAGGGCCATGGCCAGACCCCCATCCCCCCGCTCCGGGACTGCCCGAACCAAGCCGCCCACCATCACCGAGCTGAAGCGCGAGGTCCTGGCCCTGGCCGGTGTCTCCAGCACCCGGGAGCTCAAGCGCACCAACCAGGACCTGCGCCATCTCGATTTCCGCCTCAAGGCGAGCTGGGGTACCGCCCTGCAGGTGCTCCAGCAGGCGGTGGCCGCCTATCCCGACTGGGACACCCAGCCACCCGAGGAGTTCAGGGAGCTGTTCGCGGCCATCGATGAGGCCAGTGAGGCCTATGGCCAGTCGATCGAGGAGGGCCTGAGGCTCAGCGCCCAGCTCCAGAAGGCGGCCGACGATCTGGAGTCCCTCTCCGGCGAGCTGCTGGAGGAGGCCGCCGAGCTCAGGACGGTCCAGGCCGCCTCCCGCCGTCAGGCGCGCCAGCGCCGGCTCAACTGAGTGCGTCGCGTCGCGTTGCGGTTCCGGTCCAGGCGGCTGAGAAAGACATAACTGGCGAAGCCGATCACGACCATGGCGAGCATGAAGGCCGGATAGGAGACACGCCAGTTATCCGGGCCTGTGATCATCGTCCACTCGGACATGCCGCCGATGCCTGCCAGCAGGGTCAGCGGCATGAAGATCGTCGTGATCAGTGTCAGGCGCCGGACCGTGGCGTTGGTGTCGTTGGCGGCCTTGGCCATCTGATTGTTGAGCATCGACAGGTACATCTCCATCAGGCTGGTGACGATGTCCCGGTACGACTCGGTGACTTCATAGAAACGCACCAGATGGTCGTAGATATCGCGATAGTGGTAGATCGCCTTCACGGAAACCAAAGGGAAATCCCCCCGGCAGATCTTGCTGAGGATCTCCCGTTCGTGAAACAGGCTCTTGCGCAGCCGCAGCAGGTAGCGCCTGAATCGGATCAGTTCGGCGGGTTTGAAGCTGGCCGGATCCGCCATCAGAGCTTCTTCCACTCCATTCAGCTCATCCTCGAGGGCCTCGATGGCCACGAACTTCTGATCGACGACCTGATCGAGGATCAGGTGCATGAGGTGGGACGGGCCCTGGCGGGCCTCTTCGATGCCCCTCTCGACCATCTTCTCCACCCCATCGAGGTAGGAGCGGTGACTGGAATCAAGATGGCTGATGCTGACAAGAAACCGCTGACCGAGGAACAGGTTGATTTCACCCACCTCAAGGGCGCCATGGCCGTATTGAAATGTGTTGAAGAGGATGAAGGTGTTGTCTGGGTAATCGTCGATCTTGGGAATCTGATGATCATCGAAGCAATCCTCGATCGAGAGCGCATGCAGGCCCAGCAGGCCGATGAGCTGGTCCAGTTCGTCCCTGCTGGCCTCGCGGAAATGCAACCAGGCGAAACCGTCCACGTCGCTGGCGCTCACCGCCTCCACGGCCGACGCCACACGCTTCGCCGGGCCCGTGCGGCCGATCCGATAGAAGCTGGCGTCAGACATCTCCTCCATCGTGTCACGGCCATGGCTTCGGTTTTGGCAGGCTGAGCGTTCCGCTTTCTGACCGGATGCCCCACCACGCCGATCGCCCCACCAAGACCTGCCCGGTCTGCGGCAGACCGTTCCAGTGGCGCAGGAAGTGGAAAGACAACTGGGAGGACGTGCGCTATTGCTCCGAGCGCTGCCGGCGCCATCGCAACCGCGCCCGCCCGGATACCAGCGAAGGCCCTCAGATCTCGAATTCCGCCACCAGCGCCGCATGATCCGACCCCGGATCGACGACCCGGTCCGACGGTGATTCGGAGACCGACGGCAGATGGTCGCCGGCCAGCACCGTCCGCGCCACGGGGATGTTGCCGGGATTCACCAGCCGGTGGCTGGCCAGGATGTGGTCGATCAGTTCGCCCCGTCCCTGGAAGCGTCGGCTGAAGGGGGCCTCGCTTGGGGGTTCACCGTTCGGCCCGGCATTGAGCAGCGGCGCCAGGTTCCAGAGGCGGTAGCCATCGCCCCTGTCGCCCCGCCGGAATCCCTCGGTGCCCAGTTCGGAGCCGCTCGGCCCCTGCAGGATCTGGGTGGTGGCGGCGTCTGTCGCATCGTTGAGATCGCCGCAGACCACCACCGCCTTCTGGCGACCCAGCCCTTCCTCCGGATCCGATGATCCGGCGCAGCCGGAGAGAATCTGGTTGACCCGATCCCGCAGCGTCAGCGCTTCGGTGGTGCGCCGGTACAGGCCGTAGGCGGCATAGCGATAGCGTTCGTTCTCGTCGTTCGGGGCGAACTGGCTGCCTTCCACCAGCCCCTTCTGGCGCGCGTAGGAGATCAGCTTCGACTTGAAGTGGGCGGTGATGATCCGCACCGGGTGCCCCTCGATCTCCACCACCACCTCCAGGGCGCCGCGTCCCAGTGAGGCGGTGAGGGACTCATCCGCGGGGGTGGCGGGATCATCAAACACCGGATCCCTGGCCTGGACGGGGAAGATCATCTCCGGAAAGGCCACGATCGAGCGGCTGGTGCTGAAGGGATGGCGGGACAGGACGGCCACGCGGATACCGCGGCCGTCTGGTTTGCCCTCGATGGCATGGGGCAGGGGGTTGGTCAGCGCCCCCTGCAGTGCCTGCAGGGCCCCGTCCGGGCCGATTTCCTGCAGGGCGAGCACGTCGGGCCGCTGGCTGTCGATCACGGCGGCGAGCGTGGCGAGCTTGGCCTGGAAACGGGCGTGCACCTGCTCGCTGGCGCCGGCCTCGGGGAGGAACAGGTTCTCCACGTTCCAGCACATCAGGGTGAAGCTGGCCATCGGCTGTCTCGGCAGGGGGTCAGGACAGGATCAGGTTGGAGGCTGAGAACTGCACGGGCCCCATCAGCATCACTTCGAAATCGCTGGTGCCGTTGCCGTCGAGATCTCCCTGCAGGAGGGCGTTGGTCTGCCAGCGATTCTGTTCCAGCCGCAGCTGGCCTGCCTCCCCGTAGAACGCCCTGGAGCCGATCCAGGTGAAGGACTGAAGGCCCGCTCGGCGGCTGTCGGCGTCCACCCTCGAGAGGTCGATCCTGTCGTCGGCGGCGAAGTCGGTGATGACATCACGCCGCTCCGGGCTGCTCAGGCTGCTGTCGGCGCGGACATAGACGAAGGTGTCCCGGCCGCCTCCGACCAGACCTTTCCACTGGGCCGGCGCTCCGGGCAGACCGAAGAACGCCAGGTCGCGGAAACTGTTGGGGGCGGACCAGTTCGGGGCCAGAGGGGCACCAGCCAGCCAGTCAGCTCCGTAGCCACCCGAGATGATGTCGTGGCTGCCGCTGCCGACGATGCCGTCATTGCCGCTGGTGCCGATGCTGGAAGGGGCCAGCGCTCCGATCGTGAGGCTGACATTGGCAATGGCGGCAACCGTGAAGGTGCCGTAGTAATCGTCCTTGGAAGCAGTATAGAAACCGACGAAGTTCGGGTTGCCGGCCGTGGGTGATGTTCCGGCCGTGTCGGGGAGTGGTCCGGCGGCGTTCTCCCGGGCCGCCTGGGCGCGGAGGGTCGTGGTGTAGGCGTTCGATTCAAAGGAATAGTTCGGATTCGGTTTGTCCGCACTTGGATCGGCATTGGTGTAGCCGTAGTTCCATACATTCCAGTTGTGGGCATAGAATTTCTCGCCCGCTGGCTGGGGCACCAGCGCCCCCTGCTTGCCATTCATGGCGGTCCAGGAGGTGTTGGTGGAGAAGTCGAAACCGAAGGCCGGATAGGTCTGCTGGGGATTCAGGCTGCTGGCGCCGGCGGCGAGCGGGTAGCCGAAGGGGGAGGGCCCGTAGGGCACCTCCTCGAGGAACTGGATCCAGCCCGCGGGGGCATTCGGCGGCCAGTAGGCCGGTTGCCCCAACTGAACGGCATTGGCCATGATCACCTGCTGCTGCCAGAGCCGCATCGGGCCGACGAACCGCCGGTTTGGGGCATCCCAGAGGTTCGAGGCCGTCCCGACACCTGTTCCCGAGGCGGCACTGGTGACGAATCCACCCGGCGGCAGGGCGGCGAAATCCGTGGCAATGGCGGCCGCGTTCAGGAAGCCGAAGTTGTGGATCGTTCCCGAGCTGTCGGTGATATTGGTCTGGATCGGATAGGCCCAGTCATCGATGTAGGACATGTCAGCGGAAAAGCCGCTGCCATCGATTGTGTATTCGTAGAAGGAGAAGGGCGCTGAGATGTTCCAGCCGATCGGTTCCTGGCCAGGGTTGGCGAACAGCGTGGCGGAGCTCGAGACGTAGATCCTCATCTGAGGAGCCGCCAGGATCTGAACGCTGTTCAGACCCGGGGAGAGGGTGTTGCTCTGGCCGGGCTGGAGCGGCTCAACGCTGAACCCTGGGCCGACGACGTAGTAGTAGAGGCTGCCTCCTGACTGGTTGTTGATGGTCAGGGAGGCGGTGGCCATGGTCCAGCTCGATACCCGAATCCAACGTAGGTGTCACCGGATGGACGTCAGCCAGCGGTTGCTGCGTTGCAGTCCTTCGTCGCAGTCGCCCTGCATCAGCAGGCCCGCCCCACCCCACAACAGCCGCGGGGCCAGATCCAGCGGGCCGCCAGCCAGCTCCCGCAGCGGCGTGAAGCCGAGCCGCCGGAAGTAGCGCACCAGCCGCCGGTGCTGCTGCTCCCCATCGCGGATCGCCAGCAGGCGCGCCGAGCGGCAGGGCGTCTCCTCCAGGGCCCAGGCGAAGGTGGCCGCCCAGATCAGCGGCCCCACGGCTTCGCTGCGCTCCCCCTGCACCCGCATCGTGTCGAGCCGCAGGCCATCGGCCAGCGGCAGGCACCACCCCTTGAGCTCCCCCAGCAGCAGGGGCGGCTGCTCCGCCCGGGCCCGGGCCACCCCCACCCGCAGCCCCCGCACCCCCGCCACCCCCTGCACCTGCAGCCGCAGCAGCAGGCCGCGCTCCCGGGCCTGCCGCTCCAGAACCTCCAGGTTCAGCATGGTGCGCCGCCCGGCGGCGGTGGCGGAAAGAGCTCGGCGGCGAGCACCGCCTCCAGCGGCAGCGGTCCGTGGATGTGGGGGAAGCATTCGCCGCTCTCCGGGGCCGGCTCCCAGAGCAGCGGCGCGGTCAGGCGCCGGGGATCGATGGTCAGCAGCAGCACCTCCCCCGCATCGGCATAGAAGCGCCCGTAGGTGGCCTCCACCTGGTGGGAACCGCTGGCATGGATGAAGCCCACCTCCTGCAGCGACTGGCCGCGGGTCGAGCGCTCGTACACACCGCGAGCTTTGGCGTCCCGCCATTCGTTGGCCAGGGCCAGGTGATAGATCCACTGCTCGGAGCGCCAGGGCCGGCGGGGCGCCCAGGGCCCGGCCATCACCGCCGCCAGTTCGGGCCCCTGCAGGAAGCGCTGCAGCCAGTCCTGCAGCGGAGCCAGATCCTCCTGACGGTCGAACCCCTCCGGATCGGCGAGCCGGAACTGGCGCACGAAGGGCAGCAGGGCCATATCGGCCAGGGACGTCCGCCCCCCCACCAGCCAGCCGCCGGCCTCCAGGGCGGCGCTCCAGCCGCGCAGGATCGCCAGCGCCTCGGGGCGGTGCTGCTCCCGGTCGTCGCCGGGATGGCGCTCGGGGTACTTGAAGCGATCGAGATGGTGCTTGAACGAATCGTCGTTCTCAGCGATCAGGGCGGCGATCCGGGCCCGCTCCCGCCCAGCGGCTTCGGTGCTCCCCAGGCGCCGCAGGTCGTCGGGGTCGTGGCGCTCCAGGGCCCACGCCATCACCGACAGGCTGTCCGGCAGCACCCGGGCGGCCCCCTGGGGATCGTTGCCGGCGTCGGGCGGCAGCACCAGGGCCGGCACGGTGGCGGTGGCGGAGGCCTCCAGCAGCTCGGGGGGCTTGCGCCCCAGGTGCACCTCCCGCAGTTCGAGATCCACCCCCGGCGTCAGCCCCGCCGCCGCCAGGGCCAGCCGCGCCCGGATCGCGTAGGGGCAGCGCCGGAAGCTGTACAGGATGGGCAGGCGCGGCGCCATCCGCTCAGCCGCCCACGCCGGGCATCACCCGGCCGATGTGGGTCTCACCGGACGCCTGCGCCCGTCCCATCTGGCGCTGGCGTTCGGCGAACCGCTCCCGGTCGGCGTCGGAGAAGCGACCGATGCAGTGGCGGCAGCTCACCCCGGCCACGTAGCTCTCCAGGGCCAGGTCGGCGGGGGCCAGGGGCAGGCCGCAGGCATGGCACACGTGATACGTCCCCGGCTGGAGTCGGTGGTCGAGGGCCACCCTCTGGTCGAACACGTAGCACTCGCCGTGCCAGCGGCTCTTGGCCTCCGGCACCTGTTCGAGGTAGTTGAGGATCCCCCCCTGCAGCTGCAGCACGTTGTCGAAGCCCTGGTTCAGCAGGTGGGCGGTGGCCTTCTCGCAGCGGATGCCGCCGGTGCAGAACAGGGCCAGCCGCTGCGGCCGCCGCTGGGCCACCAGGGGCCGCAGGTGCTGCTCCACCCAGGCGGGAAAATCGCGGAAGTGCTCGGTGCCGGGGTCGATGGCGCCAGCGAAGCTGCCCAGGGCCACCTCGTAGTGGTTGCGGGTGTCGATGGTCAGGGTGCCAGGATCCTCCAGCAGGGCATTCCAGTGCTCGGGGGGCACCGGAACCCCTGTTCCCTTGGACGGCTGGGCCGAGGGCTCGGCCATGGTCACGATCTCGGCCTTCAGGCGCACCTTGAAGCGGTGAAACACCCGCCCTTCGGCCTCACTGCGCTTCACCTCCAGGTGCGCCAGGCGTGGGTCGGCCTGCAGCAGCTCCAGCAGGGCGGCCACGCCGGAGGCCGATCCGGCGACCGTGCCGTTGATGCCCTCGGTGGCCAGCAGGATGGTGCCCAGCAGGCCGGCCTCGCTCCCCAGCGCCAGCAGCCTGGTTTGCCAGTCGGGCAATTCCTCGCTGGCCAGGGGGACGAACCTGTAGAAGGCGGCGACCTGCACCCTCAGCGGCCGGCGGCGGCCGCGAGCGGCGGCTGCTCCAGCTGCACCCGCACCCCGGCGGCCCGCAGCAGCTCCTGGTCGCTGGCCACCGCCGGGTTGGAGGTGGTGAGCAGGGTGTCGCCATAGAAGATCGAATCGGCCCCCGCCAGCAGGCAGAGGATCTGGGCCTCCCGCCCCAGCTGCTCGCGCCCGGCGCTGAGGCGCACCCGGCTGTGGGGCATGAGGATGCGGGCCGCGGCCACCATCCGCACCAGCTCCAGGGGGTCGACCGCTGGGAGACCTTCCAGCGGGGTGCCCTCCACCGCCACCAGGGCGTTGATCGGCACGCTCTCGGGGTGGGGATCCATGGTGGCCAGCACCTGCAGCAGCCCGGCCCGGTCGTCCGGCGTCTCGCCCATGCCGATGATGCCGCCGCAGCAGAGGTCGATGCCGGCGCCCCTCACCCGCTGCAGGGTGACGAGCCGCTCCTGGTAGGTGCGGGTGGTGATGATCCGGTCGTAGTGCTCGGGGCTGGTGTCGAGGTTGTGGTTGTAGGCGGTGAGTCCCGCCTCCGCCAGTCGGGCCGCCTGGCCATCTGTGAGCATGCCGGCGGTGACGCAGGCCTCCAGGCCCAGCTCCCGCACCCCCCGCACCATGGCGAGCATGGCGTCGAAGGGGGCACCATCACGGATCTCCCGCCAGGCCCAGCCCATGCAGAACCGGTGGGCGCCGGCCGCCTTGGCCTGCCGAGCGCGCTCCAGCACCGGCCCCACCGCCAGCTCCGGCCGGCCGCCCACGTCGCTGGGGTTGTGCATCGACTGGGGGCAGTAAGCGCAGTCCTCCTCGCAGCCCCCGGTCTTGACGCTCAGCAGCGACGCCAGCTGGACGTGGTAGCCGGGATTGGCGCTGCGGTGCACCGCCTGGGCCTGCCAGAGCAGATCCATCAGGGGCAGGTCGAGCAGGTCCTGGATCTCCTGGCGGGACCAGTCGTGGCGCAGGCTCATGGGGCGTTCTCCACACCGTTCTGGACGCCACTCTGGACGCCACCGAAGCGGCGCTGGCGCCCCTGATAATCCAGCAGCGCCGCCAGCAGGGCCTCGGTGTCGAAGTCGGGCCAGAGCACGTCGGTGATGTGCAGTTCGGCGTAGGCCAGCTGCCAGAGCAGGAAGTTGCTGATGCGCTGCTCGCCGCTGGTGCGGATCAGCAGGTCGGGGTCGGCATCGCCGGCGGTGAACAGCTCGGCGGCGAAGATCTCCTCGTCGATGCGGGCCGGGTCAAGCTCGCCGCGGGCCGCCTGCTCGGCCAGACGGCGGGCCGCCCGGACCAGCTCACTGCGGCCGCCGTAGTTGGTGCAGACGTTGAAATGGATGCCGGTGTTGCCGGCCGTGCGCTCGGTGGCGTCGTTGATCAGGACCCTGAGACCCTCCGGCAGGGGATCGAGGTCGCCGAGGAAGCGGATCCGCACCTGCTGGCGCTCGAGCGCCTCGAGCTCCTTGGCCAGCACCCGTTCGAACAGGGCCATCAGAAAGGCCACCTCCTCCCCGGGCCGGGTCCAGTTCTCGGTGGAGAACGCGTAGGCGGTGAGGGCGCCGATGCCCCAGTCGCTGCAGTGGCGCAGTGTGCGCTTGAGCACCTCCACCCCGGCCCGGTGTCCCATGGCCCTGGGCAGACCGCGCTGGCGGGCCCAGCGGCCGTTGCCGTCCATGATCACCGCCACGTGGCGGGGCAGCCGAACCGGATCGAGCTGGGCGGGCAGCTGATCGGGATCGGACGATGGAGTGGTCGCCAGGGCGCGACTCATCCGCGATGTTCCGGCGGGTCCGCAGCCACGCTACGCCCCGTGGGAGCGGTGGCCAGGGCGTCGGTGAGCAGGTCGTGAAGCCGGCTGCTGGTGATCGGCCGCTCCAGCCGCCCCTGGGAGGCGAGCGAGAGGGTGCCTGTCTCCTCCGAGACGACGATGCAGAAGCAGCCGTCGTGGCGCTCGGTCAGCCCCATGGCGGCCAGGTGGCGGGTGCCGTAGCGGTTCAGGCCCTGGCGCGAGAGGGGCAGGATCACCCCGGCGGCCACGATGCGGTTCTTCTGGACCAGCACGGCGCCGTCGTGAAGGGGCGTGTCCACCGCGAAGAGGTTGAGCAGCAGGTCGACGGAAAGCTGGGCGTCGATGCGGATGCCGGGGTTGAGGAAGTCCTCCGGGCGCAGATCACTGCCCAGGTCGAGGACGATCAGGGCGCCGCAGCGCGCCTGGGAGAGGCGGCCGGCGGCCTCGGTCAGCAGGCTCACCGACCCCGAGGCCAGCTGGTCCCGGCTGCGGTCGGCGAACAGCACCCCGAGGCGTCCGGTGCCCAGCAGTTCCATCAGGCGCCGCAGTTCCCCCTGCCACAGGATCGCCAGGGCCAGGCTGCAGGCCAGCACCAGCGCATCCACCAGGCTGCTGGTCAGCGGCAGGTTGGCGTAGCGCTGGACGAACCAGGCCAGCGCCACCAGAAACAGGTAGCCGCGCAGCAGCCACAGGGTGCGCGCCTCCGTGACCCTGCCGAGCAGCAGGAGCCCGAGCAGGGAGGCGAACAGAAGATCCAGCAGCAGGCGGAAGTCGATGAGCCGCAGCCAGATCACAAGACAAGGGAGGGGCAGGCCGGTTCAACGGGTGGCCGCCTGTCCGGCTCAGGATACCGGCAGGAGCCGGTGGGGCAGGACGTCGTAGCGCAGTAGGTCTTCCGGCTGCTCGCGCCGCTGCACCACGTCCGCCACGCCGTCGTGGACAAGTACCGCCGCCGGCCTGGGGATGCGGTTGTAGTTGGACCCCATCGCAGCGTTGTAGGCCCCGGTGGCGAACACGGCGAGCACGTCGCCGGGGCTGGTGAGCGGCAGGCGGACGTCGTGGAGCAGCACGTCGCCGGACTCGCAGTGCTTGCCGGCCACGGTCACCGCCTCAGTGGCCTCCGCCAGCGGGCGGTCGGCCAGGGCGGCCGTGTACAGCGACTGGTAGGTGATCGGCCGGGGGTTGTCGCTCATTCCCCCATCCACCGAGATGTAGGTGCGCAGGCCGGGGATCTCCTTGCGGCTGCCCAGCGTGTAGAGCGTCATCCCCGCCGTCGCCACCAGGGAGCGGCCGGGTTCGCACAGCAGCCGTGGCAGCGCCAGCTGGCGCTGGCTGCAGGCCTCGGCCACCGCCGTGGCCACCACCCGCACCCACTCCTGGATGCTCGGCGGGTCATCGGAGCCCACGTAGCGGATGCCCAGACCGCCGCCGACGTTGAGGTCGCCGCAGGGGTGGCCCAGGGAGCGGGCCAGGCCGAGGGCCTCGGCCATCACCCCGGCCAGGTCGCGGTGGGGTTCGAGCTCGAAGATCTGGGAGCCGATGTGGGCGTGCAGGCCATCCACCCGGGCCCAGGGGCAGGCGGCCAGGTGCCGCAGCACCGCCTCCAGCTGGTCGGGGTCGAAGCCGAACTTGCTGTCGAGGTGGCCGGTGCGGATGTACTCGTGGGTGTGGCACTCGATGCCCGGGGTGAACCGCACCAGCACCCGCACCGGCGCAGGCCGTCCGGCCGCCAGGGTGGCGAGCAGGGTGATGTCGTTCCAGTTGTCGAGGATCACCGTCACCCCCCGCTCGACGGCGAGCTGGAGCTCCTCGGCCGACTTGTTGTTGCCGTGGAAGACGATCCGCTCGGCGGGCATGCCGCCCTGCAGGGCGGTGAGCAGCTCCCCGGCCGAGACGGCATCGAGGCCGAGACCTTCGGAGGCCACCAGGGCCGTGATGGCGAGGGAGCTGTTGGCCTTGGAGGCGTAGAGGGCCAGGGCCTCGCCGGGGTAGTGGGCGGCCAGGGCCTCCCGGTAGGCCCGGCAGGTGGTGCGCAGGGTGGCCTCGTCGAGCACATAGAGCGGTGTGCCGTAGGTGCGGGCCAGATCGCTCAGCAGGCAGCCCCCCACCTCCAGACGGCCCAGGGCATCAAGGCGGGCGGTGAGCGGGGCCAGGTTGCGGTTGGGGCTGAGCGGATCGCCGCCGTGCTCGAAGGGCCCCCCGGGGGCGATCGGCGCCGCGGGGACGGGAGCGACCGGATCGGTCGCCGGGGAGGCGCTGGTCACCATGGCGGCCTGTGCGGGGAGGGGGTCACGATGTCCGATCGTAAGGATGTTCGTGTCCAACGGCCGTGCCGGCACCACCTCCGCCACCGCTGCCCGCCCCGACCCTGTGCCCGCTGGTTCCAGCCGATGCCCTGGACTGCCTGGCCCTCGACCGGGCCGCCCTCGGCGGTCTCTGGAACCTGGAGCAGTGGCGGCGGGAGCTGGAGGAGGAGGGCCGGCCGGGCCTGGGGCTGCGCCGGGGCTCTGACCTGCTGGCCATGGCCAGCGGTTGGCTCGTGGTCGATGAGCTCCACATCACCCTGGTGGCGGTGGCCCCGGACGAGCGCCGGCGGGGGCTGGGGCGCCGGGTGCTGCAGGAACTGATGGGCGCCGCCCGCGCGCGGGGTGCCACCCGCGCCACCCTGGAGGTGGCGGCCGGAAACGGCCCGGGGATCGCGCTGTACGGGGCCCTGGGGTTCCGCACCGCGGGCATCCGTCATGGTTACTACCGCAATGGAGAGGATGCCCTGATCCAATGGGTCAACCTGGCAATGTGCTCCTGACAATGTGACAGGGGTGTGGATAACCGTAGATTGCTATACCTATTTCTGCTGATTCCTGGCACTTCGTTTGTGTTCTGGTCCGTCTGAGCGCCTGCGGCACATGGGTTTCGCCTGAGAGTGCTCCCGACCTCCCACGCGGCCCTTCAATCCTGATAGGTTGGTCCCACTTGCATCTGGTCCCGCCCCATGTTCGAGCGGTTTACCGAGAAGGCCATCAAGGTGATCATGCTGGCCCAGGAAGAGGCCCGCCGCCTCGGCCACAACTTCGTCGGCACCGAGCAGATCCTGCTGGGCCTGATCGGCGAGGGCACCGGTGTCGCCGCCAAGGTCCTCAAGTCGATGGGGGTCAACCTGAAGGACGCCCGGGTCGAGGTCGAGAAGATCATCGGCCGCGGCTCCGGCTTCGTCGCCGTTGAGATCCCCTTCACCCCTCGTGCCAAGCGGGTGCTGGAGCTCTCCCTGGAGGAGGCCCGCCAGCTGGGTCACAACTACATCGGCACCGAGCACCTGCTGCTGGGCCTGATCCGCGAGGGCGAGGGCGTGGCGGCCCGGGTGCTCGAAAACCTCGGCGTCGACCTGGCCAAGGTGCGTACCCAGGTGATCCGCATGCTGGGCGAGACGGCTGAAGTGGCCTCCGGCAGCTCGGGCAAGGGCTCCACCAAGACCCCCACCCTCGACGAATTCGGCAGCAACCTCACCCAGCTGGCGGCCGAGTCCAAGCTCGACCCCGTTGTGGGTCGCCAGAACGAGATCGACCGGGTGATCCAGATCCTCGGCCGCCGCACCAAGAACAACCCCGTGCTCATCGGAGAGCCCGGCGTCGGCAAGACCGCCATCGCCGAGGGCCTGGCCCAGCGGATCACCCAGGGCGAGATCCCCGACATCCTCGAGGACAAGCGCGTCCTCACCCTCGACATCGGCCTGCTGGTGGCCGGCACCAAGTACCGGGGTGAGTTTGAGGAACGGCTCAAGAAGATCATGGAGGAGATCCGCTCCGCCGGGAACGTGATCCTGGTGATCGACGAGGTCCACACCCTGATCGGCGCCGGTGCCGCAGAAGGCGCCATCGACGCCGCCAACATCCTCAAGCCGGCCCTGGCCCGGGGCGAACTGCAGTGCATCGGGGCCACCACCCTCGATGAATACCGCAAGCACATCGAGCGCGATGCGGCTCTGGAGCGCCGCTTCCAGCCGGTGATGGTGGGCGAGCCCTCCGTCGTCGACACGATCGAGATCCTCAAGGGGCTCCGCGAGCGCTACGAGCAGCACCACCGCCTCAAGATCAGCGATGAGGCCCTCGTCGCCGCCGCCACCCTGGGCGACCGCTACATCAGCGACCGCTTCCTGCCCGACAAGGCCATCGACCTGATCGACGAGGCCGGCAGCCGCGTGCGCCTGTTGAACTCCAAGCTGCCGCCGGCGGCCAAGGAAGTCGACAAGCAGCTGCGCGGCGTCCAGAAGGAGAAGGAGGACGCCGTCCGCCAGCAGGACTTCACCAAGGCCGGTGAGCTGCGCGACAAGGAGGTCGAACTGCGCGACCAGATCCGCACGATCCTCCAGGCCCGTCGCGATGACGAACCCGCCGGCACCTCCTCCGGCGAGACCGACACCCCGGCCCTGCTGGGCGGCCCCGTGACCGACGACGCCAGCGAGGAAAGTCGCTCGCCCCTGGTCACCGAGGAGGACATCGCCCAGATCGTCGCCTCCTGGACCGGCGTGCCCGTCCAGAAACTGACCGAGAGCGAGTCGGTGAAGCTGCTGAACATGGAGGAGACCCTCCACCAGCGCCTGATCGGCCAGGACGAGGCCGTCAAGGCCGTGTCCCGGGCCATCCGCCGGGCACGGGTCGGCCTCAAGAACCCCAACCGTCCGATCGCCAGCTTCATCTTCTCCGGCCCCACCGGCGTCGGCAAGACGGAACTCACCAAGGCTCTCGCCGCCTATTTCTTCGGCAGCGAGGACGCCATGATCCGCCTCGACATGAGCGAGTTCATGGAGCGCCACACCGTCAGCAAGCTGATCGGTTCGCCTCCGGGCTACGTGGGCTTCAACGAGGGCGGCCAGCTCACCGAGGCCGTGCGCCGTCGTCCCTACACCGTGGTGCTGTTCGACGAGATCGAGAAGGCCCACCCCGATGTCTTCAACCTGCTGCTGCAGCTGCTGGAGGACGGCCGGCTCACCGATTCCAAGGGCCGCACGGTCGACTTCAAGAACACCCTGATCATCATGACCTCGAACATCGGTTCGAAGGTGATCGAGAAGGGTGGCGGCGGCCTCGGCTTCGAGTTCGGCGGCGGCGACGTGGAGGAAACCCAGTACAACCGCATCCGCTCCCTGGTCAACGAGGAGCTCAAGCAGTACTTCCGCCCGGAATTCCTCAACCGTCTCGACGAGATCATCGTCTTCCGCCAGCTCACCCGCGACGAGGTGAAGCTGATCGCCGAGATCATGCTGCGGGAGGTCTTCGCCCGCATGCAGGACAAGGGCATCGGCATGTCCGTCACTGAGGCCTTCAAGGAGCGCCTCGTGGAGGAGGGCTACAACCCCAGCTACGGCGCCCGTCCCCTGCGCCGTGCCGTGATGCGCCTGCTCGAGGATTCGCTGGCGGAGGAATTCCTCTCCGGCCGGATCGGCGAGGGCGATGCCTGCCTGGTGGATGTCGACGACGACAAACAGGTGGTGATCCGCAAGCAGACCATCACCCCGCCGCTGCCGGAGCTGGCCAGCGCCAGCGCCTGATCGATCGCGACCGGGATCGGCCGACTTCTACATTTCATCCATGAGATGGCGGCCATGACGGATCCCCTGCAGACCCAGTCCATCGCCCCGGCGGTGGTGCTCCGTGGGGAGGGTGCCTGGCCGCAGGCCCTTCCCCGCATCGTCTCTTTGGGCCGCCGCCCCCTGCTGCTCGGCCGCAGTGCCTCCACCTTCGGGCTGCGTCAGCAGCTGGCGGTCGATCTGGAGCAGGCCGGTGCCCGCCCGGTGGCCAGCCAGGGCCTGCGCGATTGCTGCGACGACGACCTCGGCCCCCTGGCAGGGGATGCCACTGCCGCCGGCTGTGATGCGGTCATCGCCGCCGGTGGGGGCAAGGTGCTGGATGCGGGCAAGCTGCTGGCCCACCGGCTCGGTCTCCCCTGCATCACGGTGCCCACCAGCGCCGCCACCTGCGCCGGCTGGACGGCCCTGGCCAACCTCTACACCCCTGAAGGGGCCTTCCTGGGCGATGTCGCCCTCGACCGCTGCCCGGACCTGCTGGTCTTTGACCATGCCCTTGTGCGGCAGGCGCCGGCCCGCACCCTGGCCAGCGGCATCGCCGATGCGGTGGCCAAGTGGTACGAGGCCTCGGTGAGCAGTGGCTCCAGTGGCGATGGGCTGGTGCAGCAGGCGGTGCAGATGGCCCGCCTGCTGCGCGATCTGCTGCTGCTCGAGGGGGAAGCCGCCCTGGCCGACCCCCATGGGGAGGCCTGGGTGCGGGTGGCCGAGGGCTGTGCCCTCACCGCCGGCCTGATCGGCGGTATCGGTGGTGCCCGCTGCCGCACGGTGGCCGCCCATGCCGTCCATAACGGACTCACCCAGCTCGCCGCCACCCACGGCTGCCTGCACGGCGAGAAGGTGGGCTTCGGTGTGCTGGTGCAGCTGTGGCTGGAGGAGCAGCTGGCGGGCAACCGCCTGGCGGCCCAGGCCCGCCGCCAGCTGCTGCCCTTCTTCCGCACGCTGGGGCTGCCCACCGATCTCGAGGCCCTGGGTCTGGCCGGCGCCAGCCTCGACCAGCTGCGCCAGGTCTGTCGCTTCGCCTGCCGGGAGGGCTCCGACCTGCACCGGCTGCCCTTCGCGGTCGCCCCCGAGGATCTGCTCGCCGCCATGGTGGGCGCCACCGCCGAGCGGCAGCAGGCGTGACCGACGGCCCCTCCAGCGGCCGCGACCTGGTCACGGCCGCCGCCGCGTCGCTGCTCGATCCCCTCGGCCGCGACCTGGCCGCCCAGGTGCAGTGGTGGGAGCTGCCGCAGCACCCGGGCCAGTGGCCCGTGGCCGTGGTGGGGGAGGGACCCCCCCTGCTGCTCCTGCACGGCTTTGACAGCTCCTTCCTGGAGTTCCGCCGCCTGGCCCCCCTGCTGGCGGCCCATCACCGCCTGCTGATCCCGGACCTGCACGGCTTCGGCTTCTGCCCCAGGCCCGCGGAGCGCGCCTACACGCCCCAGGCCGTGCTGGCCCACCTCGATGCGCTGCTGGAGGCGCTGGAGCAGCGGGAGCCCGCGGGCGGGCGCAGGCTGGGCCTGATCGGCGCCTCGATGGGGGGTGCGGTGGCCGTGGAGCTGGCCCGACGCCATCCCGAGCGCTTCGAGCGCCTGCTGCTGCTGGCCCCGGCCGGTCTCACGGGCAGGCCCATGCCCCTGCCGCCCCTGCTGGACGGGCTGGGGGTGCGTTTCCTGGCCCTGCCCTCGGTGCGCCAGGGCCTCTGCCGCAGCGCCTTCGCCGACCCCGACCGGGATGTGGGTCCGGCGGAGCTGGAGATCGCCTCGCTGCACCTGAAGTCGCCCGGCTGGGCCGGCGCCCTGGGCCGCTTCGCCCGCAGCGGTGGCTTCGCCGGCTGCGGCGACCCCCTGCCCCCCCAGCCCCTGGCGGTGCTCTGGGGCGCCGACGACCGGATCCTGCGGGCCCCGCAGAAGCGCGCTGCCCAGGCCCTGCTGGGCCCCCGCATCACCGAACTGGCGGCCTGCGGCCACCTGCCCCACATCGACCAGCCCGAGCAGGTCGCCGCCGCCTGGCTGGGCGCCCCCTGCGCCCCCATCCCCACCCACCACCCATGACCCCTGCGTTCCGCCTCTGCCTGCCGCGTCTTCTCGCCGGCGTGCTGCTCGTGCTGCTGCTCGGGGTCCCCGCCCTGGCCCTCCCCGGCCGGGCCGAGGCCTCCCTGCTGCACCTGGAGGGGCCGGTGCCGGAGGATCTCGGCGTGCACGGCGGCTCCCTCTCCCCCTGTGCGGCGCCGGCCCACTGCGCCCGGGCCGACTGGCCGATCGCCGATCCGGAAGCGGCCCTGAGCGCCCTGGTGCCGATCCTGGAGACCACCGAGGGGGTGCGGATCCTCGAGCGGGACGGCCGCTACCTGCACGCCACCGCCACCAGCCGGCTGTTCGGCTTCGTCGACGACCTCGAGCTGAACGCCCAGCCCGCCGCCGGTCTTCTGCAGGCCCGCTCCAGCTCCCGGCTGGGGGATTCGGACCTGGGCGTCAACGGCCGCCGGCTGGCGGCCCTGCAGCAGGAACTGCCTGGCAGCTGAAGCTCTCGATGGCGCCGCGGCGGTGCAGGAAGCGGGGCTGGGCCGGATCCTCCAGGCTCCACCACCAGATCCCGTCGGTGTAGCTGGGCGGACCGGCGTTGTTGGTGCGCGGCAGCTGCAGTCGCAGGTCGCGCCACTCCAGCAGCACCGTGGCGCCGGGCACCGTGCCGGCGGCGGTGTTGGGGATCCCCGGCGCATCCACGGCCCCGTTGTCGCTGGTCGCCAGCAGCAGCTCGCCGTCGCAGCGGTAGGGGACGGCCGTGGCCGCCGCCGTCGCCGTCGCCGGGCTGCCCAGGGCGAGGCAGAGCAGCAGCACCAGGGCCAGCAGCCGGCCCGCCAGGGCCTGGGCACTGCGCAGGGCCCCCTCGATCCGGCCGAAGCCCGGCCCTGCGATGAAGTCGCCGCAGAAGGCCACCCGGCTGCGGGGACAGACCGTGGCATCGGCCGGCAGGCCGGGGGCCGCGGGGAAGGCGGCCCCCCAGCGCATCAGCTGACGCTGCTCCACCCCCGCCAGGGCCTCGCCGCCGCCTTGCCGTTCCCCCAGCCAAGGGGCCAGGGCAGCGGCGACGGCCGCCTCCAGCGCGGTGATCGCGGCAGCGTCATCGGGCTCCTCCTCCAGAACCCCATGGGCCACGACGGCGCAGCGGCCATCGGCCAGCGGCTGGATCGACAGCCGCCGTAGCCCCCAGCGCCGCTGGGCGGGGCCGTCCAAGCCCAGCAGCCGGAAGGGCAGGGCCCGCCAGCGGGCCGCCGCGGCGGGCTCGATCGTCAGCATCAGGTTGGTGCGCACGTCCATGTCCATGCTGGCGATGGCCGCCAGGGCGACCTCCAGCTCGGCGTCGCCCAGGCCCCGCGAGGCCTGCAGCAGCGGCACCTGCGGCCAGCCGAACCGCTCAAGGGCCCGGGGATGGGCCAGCAGGGTGCCGGTCAGCACCAGCCAGTCGGCCTCCCCCAGCACCGCCCCGGTGGCATCGGCCAGGCGCCAGCCCCCCCCGGGCCGGGCCTCCAGGTGGCGCACCAGGGAGCCGTAGCGGCCATCGAGGCTCCCCGCCGGTCCCTGGGCCTCCGCCAGGGCCAGCAGCCCCCGGGCGAGGTCGTCCATGCCCTGGCGGCCCCGGTAGAGGCGGCCGCGCAGCAGGGGATCCCCATCGGCAGGCCCCAGGTTCCCTGCGCTGTCCAGCACGGCCGCCTGCTGCCGCCAGGGCTCGATCCAGCCCCCCGCGAGCAGGGGCGCCACCAGCTCCGGTTCGGGGTCCTCGAGCAGGTTGAACAGGGGTGTCCCGTGGTCGATCTGCCAGCCGGGGTCGTGGCGGGAGCGGCGGGTGGCGGCCCGGCCACCGGGACCCCGACCCGCCTCCCAGAGCACGATCGACCCTCCCCAGCCGCCCCGCCGCAGCCCCGCGGCCAGGGCGCAGCCGGCCACCCCGGCGCCGATCACCGCCACCGAGGGCGCAGGTCGCCCCTGGGGCTGGCCAGACTCGACGCTGGATCCAGCCATGGAGCGACCCCGATGACGCCTGACGACAAAGCCATCCTGGCGGCGTCCGCCCCCTGGCTGGGGGCCCTGCTCAACGTCGTGCCCGGCCTGGGCAGCGGCTACATCTACCAGCGCCGCTGGCGTGCCTACTGGATCACCACGGCCCTGGCCACGGGCTGGTTCCTGCTGGGGGCGGTGCGGGGGGGCGCCGGCACCGTGGCGGACCCGTCGACCGCCGATCCCACCGACCAGCTGATCGGCCTGGGGGGACTGCTGCTGCTGGCGGCGGTCACGGCCGCCGAGGCCTTCCGCGCCGCCCGCAAGGCCCGGACGGAGTGAGAATCTGGGGAGCCCTGTCCCCTGGTGGCGGATGAGCGAGACCCCGGACGGCGAGCGACCCAGCGAGGGGACGGCGCCCGAAGCCTCCGAGACCACCGGCGGCCCGGTGATGGGCCTGCTGGCCCGGGGGCTGGAACTGTGGCTGCGCCAGCAATGCGATGCCATCGAACGGTTGGAGATCCGCCTGGAGGGCTCCGGGCTGCGGCTGCTGCGGGGTCGCCTCGACGGCGTGCGGCTGCGGGCCCGGCGGGTCGTCTATCAGGCGATGGAGATCGAGGAGGTGGAGCTGCGCTGCGATGGCATCCAGGTGCGCATGGGATCCCTGGTGCGCAACCAGGCGGTGAAGCTGGAGTCGCCCTTCCGCATCCAGGGGCAGGTGAGCTTCAGCGGCGATGGGCTGAGCCGCTCCCTGAGCACCCCGGCCTGGCGCAGCCTCGGCGACGGCCTGGCCGATGACCTGCTGGGCCTCACCCCCCTGGCGGGGCTGCGCATCCGGGAGGACCGGCTGGTGCTGCGGGCCTTCGCCAGCGGCGACCGGGAGCCGGTGGAGCGGGAGGTGGCGGTGCGGGCCGATGGCGGCACCGTGGAACTGCGTTGCGCCGAGGGCACCCCCCACGCCCGGCTGCCGATGGATCCCAACATCCGCATCGAGCGGGCCGAGCTCGGCGCCGGCCTGCTGCACCTGGAGGGGGAGGCCCGGGTCTCCCCCTGAGGGACCCGGCAGGGGACGATCAGCCCCGCTGCAGCAGGGGCAGCACCAGGGTCACCAGGGAGTAGACCACCGCCGGCACGAACAGGTAACTGTCGATCCGGTCGAGGATGCCGCCGTGGCCAGGGATCGCATCGCCGGAATCCTTCAGGCCCGCATCCCGCTTCATCATCGATTCGGTGAGGTCACCCACCAGGGCGAACAGGGAGACCACCGCCCCCAGCACCGCCCCGATCAGCCAGCCCCAGCGCCAACCCAGCAGCACCCCGCCCACGGCCCCCACCAGCAGGGCGCAGACCACCCCGCCCAGGGCCCCCTCCACCGTCTTGCCGGGGGAGATCGGCGAGAGGGCGTGGCGCCCCAGGCGTCGGCCGATCACGTAGGAGCCGATGTCGGTGGCCACGATCATCAGGCAGGCCAGCAGGGTGAGGGCCATGCCCGGACTCCAGGGCCAGCCCAGGCCCTCCAGGGCGGGGGCCAGGGCCGGGTCGGTCAGGTCCCGCAGCTTGATCCAGTGGCTGGGCAGGAAGCCCAGATAGAAGAGGCCGAACACCGACGCGGCGATGTCGGCGATGGTGCCGGTGACGGGCTGGAGCAGCAGCCAGCCGCAGATCACCGCCCCGGAGGCGGGCAGCACGGCCGCCGCCACGTCGCCCGCCATGCCGCTACCCCCCCAGAGGCTGCCGGCGGCCACCTGCGTCGACACCAGCAGCAGCTGCACCGCCACCAGGGTGGTCTTCACGGCCGGCCGGATGCCCTTGAACTGGGCCATGCGGAAGAACTCCAGCAGGCCCAGGTGCACGATCACCCCCACGGCAACGGTGAACCACCAGCCGCCCAGGCCCACCACCACCAGTCCGAAGCCGCCCGCCAGCCAGCCGCTCAGCAGGCGGGGGAAGGAGGTGGCGGTGCGGGGGGCGGGAAGCAAGGGTTCGAACTCAGCGCTCGGCGGCGATCACGAACAGCGGCTCGGCGGCCGCCAGCTTGGCCTGGCTGCCACGGCGCTGCATCCGGTGCACGGTGGCCTGCACCACCTGCACATCGTGGGCGTCCAGCTGGGCGAGGGTGTCGGTGGCCTTCACCAGGCCCTCCAGGTTCACGGTGCTGATCACCAGCCGTCCGGAGGGCTGCAGGGCCCCCCAGACGGCCCGCAGCACGTCCTCCAGGGGCCGGCCCACCTCCAGCAGCACCCGGTCGGGGTTGGGGGGGAGCAGGGCCAGACCCTCCGGGGCCTCCCCGGCGTGGATGTGCAGGTTGTGGATGTCGAAACGCTGCCGGTTGCGTTCCAGCAGCTCGATCGCCTCCGGATCCCGCTCCAGGGTGTGCACCGCACCGCCGGGCATCAGCCGGGCGATCTCCAGGGCCAGGGCGCCGGTGCCGCCGCCCACGTCCCAGACGAGGGAATCGGCCCGGGGACGCAGGTGGGCCAGCAGCATCACCCGCAGCTCCAGCGGCGTGGGGCTGAAGCCAGGGGCGTCCTCGAAGGCGCTGTCCGGCAGTCCGGGGGTGACGAAATCCCAGTGGAAGGGGTTCGGCAACGGGCTCACGAACCGGCCACGACGCTCACCGTATCAGCGATCTGACCGGGCCAGAGACGCCGTTGCGCCAGCAGCCAGTCGGCGCGGGCCGGATCGATCCGCTCCCCGGGCACCAGCAGCGGGATCCCCGGCGGATAGGGACAGATCGGTGCGGCCGCCACCCGGCCGGCGGCCCGCTCCAGGGGGATGGCCTCGGCGGGACTCCGCCAGGCCACGCCGATCGGCAGCTCCGGTGCCGCCAGCAGCGGCAGGGGGGGCGGCGTGAAGGCGGCCAGCGGCGGCCCGCCGAGGGCCCGGCGCAGACCCTCCAGATGGCGCGGCAGGCGCCGCTCCACGCCCCGGGGTGGGTTCAGCCCCAGGCAGAAGGTGAGGGCGCCGGGTTCCGGCAGCTCCGCGATCACCCCCCGCTCCAGCAGCCAGGTGTCGGCCTCCAGGCCGTTGATCCCCAGCGGGGCCGTGGCCAGCACCAGGCGCAGGGGATCGCCGTTGGCCACCAGCGGCAGGTCCAGGCCCTCCAACCGGCGGCGCAGATGGCCGGCCCGGGCCACGGCCCGCTGGCGCTGGCGCCGGCCGGCGGCGCTGGCGCCGTGCTCCAGGGCCGCGGCCGTCGAGGCCAGCAGCAGGGCGCTGGGGCTGGAGGTCTGCAGCCACAGCAGGGCCCGCTCGATGGCGGCGGTTGCCACCCGTTCGCCCTGGGCGAGCAGGGCGGCGCTCTGGGCCAGGCCGGTGCCGCTCTTCTGGACGGAGAGCACCACCAGATCGGCGCCGGCGGCCAGGGCCTCGCCGCCGCCGTGGGCCTGGTCCACCAGCACCGGCAGGCCCGCCCGGTGGGCCAGGGCCACCAGGGCCGGCAGATCGGCCGCCAGCCCCTGGTAGGTGGGATCCACCAGCACCAGGGCCACCGCGGGGCTGCCGGCGTCCGCGGCGGTCGCCGCCAGCACCCGCTCCAACCGCCGGGGCTCCGGCGGTTGCCACAGGCCCGTGACCGGATCGCTGCTGAGGTCGTACAGCAATGGCTCGAAGCCCCCCAGCACGCAGGCGTGCAGCAGGCTGCGGTGCAGGTTGCGGGGCAGCAGCACCCGGGAGCCCGGCGGGCCGAGGGCCAGCAGGGCCGCCTGCAGCAGCCCCGAGGCCCCGTTCACCCCGAACCAGCAGCGTTCCGCCCCCAGCAGGGCCGCCGCCCGTTGCTGGGCCTCGGCCACCGTGCCCTCCGGCTCCAGCGGCCCCCCGAAGCCGGGCAGTTCGGGCAGATCCCAGCGGCCCGGTGGCTGGCGCAGCAGGCGCCGCAGGTCGGGGGCCAGGGCCCGGCCCCGGCCATGGGCCGGCAGGTGCAGGGCCAGCGGCGCTGACCGCCAGAAGGGGCCCATGGACCGGAGTACGCAGTTCCTAGAGTCTGGCCATCGATGGGGCAGGACCCTGGCCGAAGACGTCACCCCCACCCCGCGCTACGACCCCAACGCGGACCTGCGCTGGCTGCTGCTGCGGCCCTGGGTCCTGGTCAGCCGGCTGATCGTGGTGCTGTGGCGCCTGGCGGGCCTCGGCCTGCGGCTGGCGGTCCAGTCCAGCAGTACCGATGCCCGGGTGCAGCAGCGGCTCGCCCGCGCCATCCTCGAAACCCTCAACGACCTGGGCCCCTGCTTCATCAAGGTGGGCCAGGCCCTCTCCACCCGCCCCGACCTCGTGCGGCGCGACTGGCTGGAGGAACTGGCCCGCCTCCAGGACGACCTGCCCCCCTTCCCCCACAAGGTCGCCCTGGCCCTGATCGAGGCGGAGCTGGGGGCCCCGGCCCACCAGCTGTACGAGGAGTTCCCCGACTACCCGATGGCGGCCGCCAGCCTGGGCCAGGTCTACCGGGCCCGCCTGAGCGAGGGCCACTGGGTGGCGGTGAAGGTGCAGCGGCCCGACCTGCCCTTCATCCTGCGCCGCGACCTGGTCATCATCCGCTCGCTGGCGGTGCTGGCGGCCCCGTTCCTGCCGCTGAATCTGGGCTTCGGGCTCGGGGCGATCATCGATGAGTTCGGCTCCACCCTGTTCGAGGAGATCGACTACCGGCGCGAGGCCGACAACGCCGAACGCTTCGCCACCCTCTTCCAGGACCATCCGGAGGTGACCGTTCCGGCGGTCGTCCGCCATCTCAGCAGTCGCCGGGTGCTGACCACCAGCTGGATCAACGGCACCAAGCTGCAGAGCCGCCGCGAGCTGGAGGCCCACCACCTGGATCCGGCGGCCCTGATCCGCACCGGCGTGATCGCCGGCCTGCAGCAGCTGCTGGAGTTCGGCTACTTCCATGCCGATCCCCACCCGGGCAACCTGTTCGCCTTGCCGGGCAAGACCAACGGCCTGGGCCATGTGGCCTATGTCGACTTCGGCATGATGGATTCGCTCAGTGATGCCGACCGGCTCACCCTCACCGGGGCGGTGGTGCATCTGATCAACCGGGATTTCGACGCCCTGGCCAGGGATTTCGTGGCCCTGGGCTTCCTCAATCCCAGCACCCCCCTGGGGCCGATCGTGCCGGCCCTTGAGCAGGTGCTCGGCGGTGCCCTGGGGGAGAACGTCGGCAGCTTCAATTTCAAGGCGATCACCGATCGCTTCTCGGAGCTGATGTACGACTACCCCTTCCGGGTGCCGGCCCGCTTCGCCCTGATCATCCGGGCGGTGGTGAGCCAGGAGGGTCTGGCGATGCGGCTCGACCCCGACTTCCGCATCATCCGCGTGGCCTACCCCTACGTGGCGAAACGTCTGCTGGCCGGCGACACCGCCGAGATGCGCGAGAAGCTGCTGGAGGTGATCTTCGACAAGGACGGGCGCCTGCGGGTGGAGCGGCTGGAGAACCTGCTGGCCGTGGTCGAAAACGGTTCCACCTCCACCGATCTGCTGCCGGTGGCCCGCGATGGCCTGCGCCTGCTGCTGGGCAAGGAGGGCACCAGCCTGCGCCAGCGGCTGCTGCTGAGCCTGGTGAGCCACGACCGGCTGCACACCGATGATCTCCAGGCCCTGCTGGGCCTGATGCGGCGCACCTTCTCGGCCCGCAAGCTGGCCACGGGCCTGTTGGCCCGCTTGAATCCACTCGCCGCCTGACCCGTCCCGGTGCCCGTTGATCCCCACGGCTTCCACGCGGCGCCTTGAACGAGGCCCTGCTGGTGATCCTCCTGCCCCTGCTGGTGGCGGGCTGGGTCCTGCAGGTCCGCGCCCTGGAGCGGCGGGTCCGGCGCCTGGAGCAACAGGCCGCCTCCCTGAGCGAGCGCTTCTTCGCCCTGTCGCTGTGGAGCGAGGTGCTCCAGAAGCGGCTCGACGGGGATTACACGCCCGAGCCTGCGAAGCTCGCCGCCGCAGAGGAGCTCCCCCCACCGGCGCCCCAGGCCATAGCCGAAGCCAGATCCGAAGCTGAGACCAAACCCGTGGCTGGGGCGGCGGCGTTGACCACCCCCGCCCTGCGCAGACCTGAGGCCCCCGCGGCCCCCCGTGCCCCCCGGCCCCGCGCGGCGACCGGCGGGCCCTGGAAGCGGATCGAGCGGCTGCTGGTGGAGAACTGGAGCGGCCTGCTCGGGGTGCTCGTGGTGGTGGCCGGGGTCACCTTCCTGACGATCAACGCGGGCCTGGAGCTGGGGCCCCGCGAGCGGTTCCTGCTCACCCTGCTGGTGGGCGGGGCCCTGGCCCTGCCGTCTGTGCTCTGGGGCCGGCGCCCGCGCTGGCGCGACCTCACCGACGCCATGCGCAGCGGTGGCGGCGCCCTGGTCCTGTTCGCCTGCGCCGCCGCCGGGGGCCTGCCCCAGTTCGGCCTCCAGTGGATCGAGCAGCCGGCCCCGGCCCTGGCCCTGCTGGCCGTGGGCGTGGCCGCCAACCTGGCCCTGGCCGCCATCGCCCGTACCGCCGCGATGGCCTCCCTGCACGTGGCGGTGAGCCTGGTGCCCCTGGCCATCGGTCTCCAGGGCGGCCCAGCCCTGGCCATCGCCGCCGCCATTGCCCTGGTGGGTTCGGAGCTGCCCGTGCGGCACCGCTGGCCGAGGCACCGGCTCGTCGTCAGCTGGGTGTTCGGCGCCTTCCAGGTGGCCTGGTTCCTGCGCAACGGCCCCGCCCTGGCGGCCTCCCCCGCCCTCGTCGCCGGCGCGTCCCTGGCGGCGGTGCTGGTGTTCGGCCCGGGGCTGCTGCGGCTGCACCGCCCTGGGGCCACCCCTGCCCGGCTGCAGGCCGTGCCGGCGGCGTTGCTGCTCAGCCAGTGGGGCGGCCTCGGCCTGGCCCTGCTGCTCTATCCACCCGAGGCGGCCGTCCGCGCCGGGGCCCTGGCGGCTGCCGCCGCGGCGGCGCTGCTGCTGGGTCAGGGGGCCCGGCGGGGGGGGCCGCGCTGGCTGGCCCTGGGGGATGGTCTGGTGGGCCAGACCCTGGTGCTCGCAGCCCTGCTGAGCCTGGCCCCGGTGATCGCCGACGGGCCGCTGCTGGCCGGGGTGGTGCTGCTGGAGTCGCTGCTGTTCCTGGCCATCGCCGTGCGGGAGGGCTCCGGACCCCTGGGCCGCGTCGGCTGGTGGCTCAGTGCCGCCGCCGGGGCGGTGCTGGCCCTGAGCGGCCTGGGAGCCGCACTGCTGCGCGGCGACCCGGTGAACCAGCTGCAGACCGCTGCGGTGCTGACCGTCGGGGCTGGCCTGATGGCGGGAATGCAGGTGCTGCTGCAGCGCCGCGGTGTGCCGCTGCCCTTGCCGCCCCTTCTCGGCTGGCTCGCCAGCGGCCTGGTCGCCGTTGGCACCGCCCTGGTGGCGCCGGAGGACTGGCGATCGTCCCTGAGCCTGGTGGTGATGGGCGCCTTCCTGGTGGCGGCGCGCCGCTGGCGCCCCCCCGGCCTGCTGAACGGCATCACCGTGGCGATCGCCCTGGCCCATGCGGCCGGCTGGCTGACCCTGCTGGCACAGGCACCCTGGCCGCCGTTGCACCTGCTGGCCCGCCTGCTCCCCCTGGGGGTCCTGGCCCTGGTGCTGTCGGCCTGTGGTGGTGGCGGCCGCCGGCAGGGCCTCGGGCTGGCGTTGCTGGGCGTCGATGCGGGCCTGGGGGTGCTGTGGCTGCTCGAGCCGATCTCGCCGCTGCTGCCGGGGGCGGCCTGGCTGCTGCTGTCCGCCGGGGCCCTGGCTGGCACCCGCTGGCTGCGGGGGGGCGCCCTGCGGGTGGCTCTGGGACTCTCCCTGGCCTACCTGGCCGCCTTCGCCGCCTCCTTCCTGCTGGTGATCGGGCCCAGCCAGGAGCTGGTGACGCTCGGGGTCCTGCAGGTGCGCGGCCGCCTGTTGATCGAGCTGCTGGCGATCGCCGTCGGCCTGCACGGCTGGTTCTTCCGGGCGGGGCCTGAGCTGGCAAGGCTGCCCAGCTGGAAGGCGGTGCAACCCTGTTTCCTCGAGGCGGTCCTGCTGGGGGTGATGGTGCTGCTGCAGGGGGAGATCAGCGCCCCCTGGCGACCCGTCGCCTGGACCCTGCTGGCCCTGCTCCTGGTCTGCCCGGCCCTGGTGCGGCGCTTCGCCATCCGGCTGCAGGTCTACGGGGTGATCGTCTACTGGCTGGCGGTGGCGACGCTGCTGGTCGGCCTCAGCATCGACCTGCCATCCTTCCCCGCCGCCACCGGAGCGGCCCAGACCGCCGGGCTGGTGGCGATCGCTCTGCAGACGGCCTTTGTCCTGGCCTGCCGCCGCTGGCTCGACCTCGATCGGCTGCCCGAGCCGGGCGGATGGCCCCCCCTGGCCTGGGTCGGCGGACGGGTGGCGCGCCGCCGCAACCTCTGGCTCGGCCATCCCCTGTTCATCGCCGTGGCTGTGGTGCTGGCCAGCGGCTACGACCGGGCCCTGCTGACCCTGCTCTGGACGGCGGAGGCTTTTGCCGTCTACCTGCTGGGGGTGGTGCTGCGGGAGCCCCAGTTCCGCCGGGTGGCCCTGGTCGGGCTGGGGGCCTGCCTGCTGCGGCTGCTGGCCATCGACATGGCCCAGGCCGACCTGGGGCTGCGGGGGCTGGTGTTCGTCGGTGTCGGGCTGCTGCTGCTGGCCCTGAACGCCCTGGTCCATCGTTTCCGCAGCCGGTTCGGCTGAGGGGTTCCTCTGATGGGGCGGCTCCGGCGCCTAGGGTCGGGCGCGATCGCCTGTCTCCGTCCCCGCCGTGTCCCTGCTGCTGGCCGCCCTCGACGCTGCTCCCGTGACCCTCCGGCAGGCGGGGCTGGACCAGGCCAGCGGCGCCTACGGCGATCTGGACGCCATGGAGATCCTGCTGGAGTACGCCCCGCTCACCTACCCGCCCTACATGCTGGCCGGCATCGGCCTGGCCATGGCGGTGCTGTGCGGGCTGACCTTCGCCCGGATGGTCCAGAACCGGCTGGAGGGCTGGAAGCAGGACCGGCTGGCCCTGCTGCCGATCGCCAACCTGGAGACGACCATGCCTTACGCGGGGCTGGTGATCGGGGTGACGCTGTTCATCGGCGCCAGCCTGCAGGTGTTCGGCTTCGCCGCCGGTGCTGCCCTGCTGGTGGCCTTCGTGCTGTCGCTGCTGACCGGAGGTGCCCTGTGGGTGCAGCTGGAGCGGCTGATGGCCCAGGTGCAGGACGGCACCTTCCGCGCGGTCGACTTCGACAACTTCGACCAGTTCTTCTGATCCTGGCTCCGGGAAGGGCCCTGAGCCTGATGGGAAGCCCGGTACGGATAGCCGCTCAGGGTGCCTCCGCCCGCCAGCTGGCAACTGCTCGTAATGTTCTGAAACAACGCAAGCAGGACATGCAGGCCTCCCTTTCCCTCAACCGCCAGTTCTCGATCGCCGTTCACTCCCGCGCCATCGACAGCTGCGACGACATCGAAGAGCTCCGCAAGGTCGCCAAGACCCTCCTTTCCGCCTGGCAGCACCAGGCCGAGTTCAGCGAGCACTACGGCGCCCAGGCCCTCGGCATCCGCCCGTAGGCCGAGGCGTTCAGGCTGTTCCGTCTTCGGAGCCACCGGCGCCCCTTCGGCGCCACAGCTTCAGGCCGACCCCGCCCCACAGCACGCTCCAGAGCACGAAGGTGATCAGGGTCCCCACCTGGCCGCCTTCGAGGTCGTAGACGCCGGCGCCGATCAGGCCGGCATCGATCAGCGAGCCCCCCACGCCCCAGCCCAGGATCCAGAGCGCCACCAGGGCGATGGCCGTCGCTTGCTCCTTCATGGTTCGCCCTGCGGTGGGGTCCCAGCCTGCCAGCCCATCCAGGCTGTACGCTTCTGTTGATTCAAAGATTTCTCTTCGGCGAGTGACAACGTCCTGCAAGGGCTTTCGACGAATCGGTTCATAATTGTTTCTCTGTTCATGACGATTTACGTTGGAAATCTCTCCTTCGATGCGGAGGTGGAGGATCTCAACCATCTGTTTGCGCAATACGGAGCGCTGCGTAACTGCAGCCTGCCCCTCGACCGGGAAACCGGCCGCAAGCGCGGCTTCGCCTTTGTTGAAATGGCCAATGAGGCTGATGAAACCAAGGCCATCGACGACCTTCAGGACGTCGAGTGGATGGGGCGGATGATCCGGGTCAACAAGGCCCAGCCCCGCACCGGTGGTGGTGGCGGCGGTGGCGCCGGCGGCGCCGGCGGCGGCCGCGCCCGCTACTGAGTTTTGCCGAAACGGTCGGCAGCCCCCGGAAACGGGGGCTTTTTCATGGCCGTTCCTTTGGCTTCGTCTCCGGCCTTGCCCCTGGGGCTCAGGCCACCAGGTAGGCCTCCAGGGAGCGGGAGTGATGGCGGATGCCTTCGAGAGCCCGCCGCTCCAGGTTGCGGGTCTTGTCCCGGCTCATCCCCAGGGTGCGGGCGATGCCGGTGAGGCTCATGGGCTCCTCACCGTCGATGCCGTAGCGCATCTTCAGCACCCGCCCCTGCAGTTCCGGCAGCTGCTCCAGCAGCGCCCGCAGGTCGCCCTTGAGGCATTCGCCGTCCACCAGATCGGCGGGCAGCAGGTCGTCGCCGGCCAGCAGATCGAGCAGCTCGGTGTCCTCACCGTCGCCCACCTTCGTCTCCAGGCTCACCGGCTGGCGGGCGCGGCAGAGCAGATCCTTCACCTCCTCC
>NZ_JAFKRK010000046.1:0-1162 GCF_019038535.1 Synechococcus sp. CCAP 1479/9
CCCCCGCAGCGCATCGATGTCCGGCCGGTAGGCAAACCCTCCCCCTTTCCCGCCTGCTCCGGTCGCCGGGCCGCTCGCCGACGCGGCAGCTCCGGTGCTCGTGACGGCGGGGGCCACGGCCATCAGCGACCCCCCGGGGTCAGGCCCGCCTGCGACAGGAACCGCTCGAACGGCTCCGCCAGCGAGCGGCTGCCGCTGACGCTGAGGTGGTGGTTGTCGGCGAACAGGGGGGTGCCGTCGGGCCGGCGATCCAGCACCCGACCATCCGCACCCACCAGGTAGGGGGTGGGGTCGAACACATGCACGTTCGGCAGGCCCGCCGCCGCCGCCTCCAGGGTGGCGCGCACCGTGCGCTGCATCGCCGCCGTCACGGCGGGCTCGGGCGCGCAGCTCACGGCCGGGCCGGTGGAGCGGCGACATTCCAGCGGCTTGCGGGCCAGCATCGGGCTGTCCACCACCAGCACCAGCGCGATGCCCCGGGCGGCGAGGCGCTGGGCGTAGGCCCGCAGGTTGGCCACGTGGCGCTCCCGGGCCTGGGCGGGGGTGAGGCGGCGGTCGCCATCCATGACGTTGGCCTCGCTGGGGGTGCCGGCGGGGGTCACATCGCCCACGTAGTAGTTGAGCCAGGAGGAGAGCACCACGACATCGCCCCGCTTGAGGCGTTCCAGGGAGCGCTCCATCTCGCCGACCACAAAGTCGCGGCAGGGGCCATAGCTCTTGTTGCCCCAGCTCATCAGCAGGCTGGGATCGGTGAAGCAGGCCATCTGGTAGGTGAAGCTGATCCGCTGGCCGGTGCGGGCGGTCACCGCATCCAGCATCGGCAGCAGGTGCAGGGCATGGGAATCGCCCAGCAGGAAGATCTCGCCGGCACCGGGCCGGCCGGGGCGGCCGCAGCGCTCGAAATCGATGCGGGTGGTGTCGTTGTAGGGCTGGCCGTACACGAGGCTGCAGCCGCTGCCGATGCCCGTGCCGGGGATCAGCAGGTTCTGGATGCGCTCGCTGCGGGGCACCGGATCGCGGTCGGTGCCCCGGAACAGGCGGTCCCGCAGGCCGTTCTGCAGGGCGTCGACGCCGATCCACAGGCCCGCCACCGCCAGCACCGCCAGCAGCGTCTCCCACCACCACGTCAGCGGATAACGCCGCACCGGCTGCTCCACCAGTC
>NZ_JAFKRK010000047.1:0-208 GCF_019038535.1 Synechococcus sp. CCAP 1479/9
CCTCGTGCCATCCCCGCAGACTGGCGTCTACGGCAACGTCTGGGCCACCAACGCTCTCGCGATGGGTTCAAAGAGTGCACTGGTCGCCTCCTGGTTCGCTCCCCTTTCAGGCAGCTCTCCCCTCAACGCCCCGTGACTTTCCCGAATCTCAGATCCGGTTCGCAACCGGTCTACCGCTCAAAGGGCCTTCCATCACACTCCGGCTCTC
>NZ_JAFKRK010000048.1:0-208 GCF_019038535.1 Synechococcus sp. CCAP 1479/9
GAGAGCCGGAGTGTGATGGAAGGCCCTTTGAGCGGTAGACCGGTTGCGAACCGGATCTGAGATTCGGGAAAGTCACGGGGCGTTGAGTGGAGAGCTGCCTGAAAGGGGAGCGAACCAGGAAGCGACCAGTGCACTCTTTGAACCCATCGCGAGAGCGTTGGTGGCCCAGACGTTGCCGTAGACGCCAGTCTGCGGGGATGGCACGAGG
>NZ_JAFKRK010000049.1:0-202 GCF_019038535.1 Synechococcus sp. CCAP 1479/9
GGAGACGTAGTTGGCGCTGATGCTGAAGCCGCCGCTCTTCCACCACAGACCACCACCAGCGCCCAGGTTCAGGCTGTAGGTGCCGGGGGCACCGGCGTAGGTGAAGATGTCGAGAACGGTGTCAGCCGGGTAGGCGGACGGCCACACGGCCAGCATGTCGTCCTGACGGACGCGACCACCGATGGTGGCGGTGAAGTTGCTG
>NZ_JAFKRK010000050.1:0-263 GCF_019038535.1 Synechococcus sp. CCAP 1479/9
GTCTTCCACTTCCTGATCGGCGTCTTCGCCTACATGGGCCGCGAGTGGGAACTCTCCTACCGCCTCGGCATGCGCCCCTGGATCTGCGTCGCCTACTCCGCCCCCGTGGCGGCCGCCAGCGCCGTGTTCCTGATCTACCCCTTCGGTCAGGGTTCCTTCTCCGACGGCATGCCCCTCGGCATCAGCGGCACCTTCAACTACATGCTGGTGTTCCAGGCTGAGCACAACATCCTGATGCACCCCTTCCACATGCTGGGTGTGGC
>NZ_JAFKRK010000051.1:0-277 GCF_019038535.1 Synechococcus sp. CCAP 1479/9
CGCCCGTCTCGTCGGCATCCGTCCCTACAACGCCATCGCCTTCTCCGGCCCGATCGCGGTGTTCGTCAGTGTCTTCCTGATGTACCCCCTGGGTCAGAGCAGCTGGTTCTTCGCGCCCTCCTTCGGGGTGGCGGCGATCTTCCGCTTCCTCCTGTTCCTCCAGGGCTTCCACAACTGGACCCTGAACCCCTTCCACATGATGGGCGTGGCCGGCATCCTCGGCGGTGCCCTGCTGTGCGCCATCCATGGCGCCACGGTGGAGAACACCCTGTTCGAG
>NZ_JAFKRK010000052.1:0-258 GCF_019038535.1 Synechococcus sp. CCAP 1479/9
GGCCAGCATGTCGTCCTGACGGACGCGACCACCGATGGTGGCGGTGAAGTTGCTGCCGAGGGGGAACTGGTAGAAGAGGCGGTTGATCGCGACCACGTCACCGCAGTCGACGCCCAGGCCGCAGAATTCTTCGAAGCCGGCTTCCGTGGCGTTCAGGCCGACGGTGGGGCCGCCGAAGGGCGACTGGGCGAAGTTACCGGCCCGCAGACGGGTGCGGAGCAGGTCCTTGCCGGTGAAGCTGGTGTCGAAGTTGAGCTG
>NZ_JAFKRK010000053.1:0-202 GCF_019038535.1 Synechococcus sp. CCAP 1479/9
GGAGACGTAGTTGGCGCTGATGCTGAAGCCGCCGCTCTTCCACCACAGACCACCACCAGCGCCCAGGTTCAGGCTGTAGGTGCCGGGAGCACCGGCGTAGGTGAAGATGTCGAGGACGGTGTCAGCCGGGTAGGCGGACGGCCACACGGCCAGCATGTCGTCCTGACGGACGCGACCACCGATGGTGGCGGTGAAGTTGCTG
>NZ_JAFKRK010000054.1:0-288 GCF_019038535.1 Synechococcus sp. CCAP 1479/9
TCCGAAACGTTGGATGTCTGGCAAAACCCTTGGTGGGGTGACCTAGACAAAGTTTAGGAACTGAAAACGAGTCCATCACAACATCCTTGGCTTCCCCCTTCCTGCTCTTTCGAGCTCTCTGGAGTCGTCCTTGGCTTTGATGGCTCACCTTGAGGTACCGATCGACCTTCGAGATGACAGGACCGTGGCCTGAGACAAATGTGCTTCCCAAACTTGCGTTTGCTCAGCGCTCAGACATCACGATCAGTTGTGTCTCCCTGTTAGGAGGTGATCCAGCCGCACCTTCCG
>NZ_JAFKRK010000055.1:0-263 GCF_019038535.1 Synechococcus sp. CCAP 1479/9
ACCAGCTGGTAGGGGCCACCGTTGTACAGCCACTCGTCGAGGCTGGCGGCTTCCCAGATGGGGTAGAAGTGCAGGCCGATGGCGTTGCTGGAGGGAACAACGGCGCCGGAGATGATGTTGTTGCCGTACATCAGGGAGCCGGCGACGGGCTCACGGATGCCGTCGATGTCGACGGGGGGCGCCGCGATGAAGGCGACGATGAAGCAGATGGTGGCGGCCAGCAGGGTGGGGATCATCAGCACACCGAACCAACCGACGTAGAG
>NZ_JAFKRK010000056.1:0-277 GCF_019038535.1 Synechococcus sp. CCAP 1479/9
CTCGAACAGGGTGTTCTCCACCGTGGCGCCATGGATGGCGCACAGCAGGGCACCGCCGAGGATGCCGGCCACGCCCATCATGTGGAACGGGTTCAGGGTCCAGTTGTGGAAGCCCTGCAGGAACAGCAGGAAGCGGAAGATCGCCGCCACCCCGAAGGAGGGCGCGAAGAACCAGCTGCTCTGACCCAGCGGGTACATCAGGAAGACACTGACGAACACCGCGATCGGGCCGGAGAAGGCGATGGCGTTGTAGGGACGGATGCCGACGAGACGGGCG
>NZ_JAFKRK010000057.1:0-210 GCF_019038535.1 Synechococcus sp. CCAP 1479/9
GACTTTCCCGAATCTCAGATCCGGTTCGCAACCGGTCTACCGCTCAAAGGGCCTTCCATCACACTCCGGCTCTCTCTTGCAAGATCACTCGGTGGGATCGCTCCCATCGGATGGCGCCTCTCTTGGCCTTGGCGCGTCGTGAGAACGCACCTCGGCTCCTTGATCGCTTCGACCCGTCGCTTGTTTCTTTTGACGGGACCTCACACCTCC
>NZ_JAFKRK010000058.1:0-226 GCF_019038535.1 Synechococcus sp. CCAP 1479/9
GTCGAAGATGCCGAACTCGTAGCGGATGCCGTAGCCGGTGGCGGGGATCTCGAGGGTGGCGAGGGATTCGAGGAAGCAGGCGGCCAGACGGCCGAGGCCACCGTTGCCGAGGCCCGGTTCCTCCTCCACATCGAGGATTTCCTCGATGTCGTTGATGCCGAACTGGCGCAGGGCCTCGGCGGCCTCCTTCTGGATGCCGAGCATCAGCAGGTTGTTGCCGAGCTGG
>NZ_JAFKRK010000059.1:0-241 GCF_019038535.1 Synechococcus sp. CCAP 1479/9
CCCCTTCTCCCTCGACGCCTTCCCCTCCACCACCGCCAGCCTGCCCGCCCCCGCCGAAGCGGTGGATTCCGGCCTGCACGAGCGGCTCTACCAGAGCGCTACCAGCCAGTGGCGCCGCCTGGGCCGCGGATCCGAGGCCTTCCACGAGATCGATTCCGCCGCCGGCCTTGAGGGCGGTGGGGAATTCTCCGCCTCCGGCGCCGGCCCCTGGGCCTCCGGCCGCAGCGCCTCGGGCATCGGT
>NZ_JAFKRK010000060.1:0-369 GCF_019038535.1 Synechococcus sp. CCAP 1479/9
CTTGATGCGCAGGTACTGGGCGATCACCTGGAGGGCATTGAGGTGCTGGCGCTTGTACTCGTGGATGCGCTTCACCTGCACGTCGAAGAGGCTGTCCGGGTCCACGGCCAGCTCCAGCTCCCGCTGGATGTAGCCGGCCAGGCGTTGCTTGGCGGTCCGCTTGCACTGGCCCCAGCGTTCCAGGAAGGCCCCGTCGTCCTCGAACTCCTCCAGGCGACGGAGCGACTGGGGCCAGGCGGGCCAGTCGGGGCCGATGGTTTCGCAGAGCAGGTCGTGCAGAGAGGGATTGGCCAGGGCGACCCAGCGCCTGGGGGTGACGCCGTTGGTGACGTTGGTGAACTTCTCGGGCCAGAGGGCGGCGAATTCGGG
>NZ_JAFKRK010000061.1:0-453 GCF_019038535.1 Synechococcus sp. CCAP 1479/9
GGGCTGGATCAGCCGATCGCCGGGGCGGTCAGGGCCACGGGGGTGGCGCTGGCAGCGGCCAGGTCGAGGGGGAAGTTGTGAGCGTTGCGCTCGTGCATCACTTCCATGCCGAGGCCGGCACGGTTGAGCACGTCGGCCCAGGTGTTGATCACCCGGCCCTGGCCATCAAGGATGGACTGGTTGAAGTTGAAGCCGTTCAGGTTGAAGGCCATCGTGCTCACGCCCAGGGCGGTGAACCAGATGCCGATCACGGGCCAGGCAGCCAGGAAGAAGTGCAGGCTGCGGCTGTTGTTGAACGAGGCGTATTGGAAGATCAGGCGACCGAAGTAGCCGTGGGCGGCCACGATGTTGTAGGTCTCTTCCTCTTGGCCGAACTTGTAGCCGTAGTTCTGGGACTCGCTCTCGGTGGTTTCACGCACCAGGGAGGAGGTCACCAGGGAGCCGTGCATGGCG
>NZ_JAFKRK010000062.1:0-241 GCF_019038535.1 Synechococcus sp. CCAP 1479/9
CCCCTTCTCCCTCGACGCCTTCCCCTCCACCACCGCCAGCCTGCCCGCCCCCGCCGAAGCGGTGGATTCCGGCCTGCACGAGCGGCTGTACCAGAGCGCGACCAGCCAGTGGCGCCGCCTGGGCCGCGGCTCCGAGGCCTTCCACGAGATCGACTCCGCCGCCGGCCTTGAGGGCGGTGGGGAATTCTCCGCCTCCGGCGCCGGCCCCTGGGCCTCCGGCCGCAGCGCCTCGGGCATCGGT
>NZ_JAFKRK010000063.1:0-395 GCF_019038535.1 Synechococcus sp. CCAP 1479/9
GTGGGGTGGTCCGGTCTGCTGCTCTTCCCCACGGCCTATCTGGCCCTGGGCGGCTGGCTCACCGGCACCACCTTCGCCACCTCCTGGTACACCCACGGCATTGCCAGCAGCTACCTGGAGGGGTGCAACTTCCTCACCGCCGCCGTCAGCACCCCCGCTGATGCCATGGGGCACAGCCTGCTGCTGCTCTGGGGCCCGGAAGCCCAGGGTGACTTCGTCCGCTGGATCCAGCTCGGCGGCCTCTGGCCCTTCGTGGCCCTGCACGGCGCCTTCGCCCTGATCGGCTTCATGCTCCGCCAGTTCGAGATCGCCCGTCTCGTCGGCATCCGTCCCTACAACGCCATCGCCTTCTCCGGCCCGATCGCGGTGTTCGTCAGTGTCTTCCTGATGTACCC
>NZ_JAFKRK010000064.1:0-225 GCF_019038535.1 Synechococcus sp. CCAP 1479/9
TTCCAGCAACTGCTGGTTGCTCCTGCAGCTCTCGGCCTGCTCGCCCCCGTGGCGGTTCAGGCGGCTGAGCTCAACATCGACAGCGTCAACAAGTACGCCGCCGAAGAGCAAGTCACCAGCATCAACCAGTTTTCCGACGTCAAGCCCACCGACTGGGCCTTCCAGGCCCTCTCGAACCTGATCGAGCGCTACGGCTGCGTCGCCGGCTACCCGAACGGCACCTAC
>NZ_JAFKRK010000065.1:0-293 GCF_019038535.1 Synechococcus sp. CCAP 1479/9
AGCCGCTCGTGCAGGCCGGAATCCACCGCTTCGGCGGGGGCGGGCAGGCTGGCGGTGGTGGAGGGGAAGGCGTCGAGGGAGAAGGGGACGAACTGGTCGAGGATCTGCTCGGAGGGATGCAGGGAGGGCACCCGGGCGACCGAGGAGAAGGCCAGGGAGATCCAGCCGCCGCCACCGCCCTTGCGGTAGCCGAGCTCGACCCGGTAGTCGCGGTCGGAGAGGGGAACGGGCAGGTACCACTCGGTGGCATGGCTGTCGACCACCACCTCCTGGAGGGTGTGGGGGTGGGAGGA
>NZ_JAFKRK010000066.1:0-316 GCF_019038535.1 Synechococcus sp. CCAP 1479/9
GCGGGGTGTCGAGAAGTTCGATCCCACCCGCGGCTACAAGTTCTCCACCTACGCCTACTGGTGGATCCGTCAGGGCATCACCCGGGCGATCGCCGAGAAGAGCCGCACGATCCGCCTGCCGATCCACATCACCGAAACCCTCAACAAGCTCAAGAAGGGCCAGCGGGAGCTCAGCCAGGAGCTGGGCCGCACCCCCACCCTGAGCGAACTGGCCGTGGCGGTGGAACTGCCCGAGGAGGAGGTGAAGGATCTGCTCTGCCGCGCCCGCCAGCCGGTGAGCCTGGAGACGAAGGTGGGCGACGGTGAGGACACCGAG
>NZ_JAFKRK010000067.1:0-316 GCF_019038535.1 Synechococcus sp. CCAP 1479/9
CTCGGTGTCCTCACCGTCGCCCACCTTCGTCTCCAGGCTCACCGGCTGGCGGGCGCGGCAGAGCAGATCCTTCACCTCCTCCTCGGGGAGTTCCACCGCCACGGCCAGTTCGCTGAGGGTGGGGGTGCGGCCCAGCTCCTGGCTGAGCTCGCGCTGGCCTTTCTTGAGCTTGTTGAGGGTTTCGGTGATGTGGATCGGCAGGCGGATCGTGCGGCTCTTCTCGGCGATGGCCCGGGTGATGCCCTGACGGATCCACCAGTAGGCGTAGGTGGAGAACTTGTAGCCGCGGGTGGGATCGAACTTCTCGACACCCCGC
>NZ_JAFKRK010000068.1:0-210 GCF_019038535.1 Synechococcus sp. CCAP 1479/9
GGAGGTGTGAGGTCCCGTCAAAAGAAACAAGCGACGGGTCGAAGCGATCAAGGAGCCGAGGTGCGTTCTCACGACGCGCCAAGGCCAGGAGAGGCGCCATCCGATGGGAGCGATCCCACCGACTGATCTTGCAAGAGAGAGCCGGAGTGTGATGGAAGGCCCTTTGAGCGGTAGACCGGTTGCGAACCGGATCTGAGATTCGGGAAAGTC
>NZ_JAFKRK010000069.1:0-207 GCF_019038535.1 Synechococcus sp. CCAP 1479/9
CGCCTGGGGCGCCGCTGCGGCCCCTGGTGCGACCTCCCCTTCCGCCTCACCCATGAGCGCATCGGGGAGCTGATCGGCACCACCCGCGTCACCACCACCCGGCTGATCTCCCGCATCCGGGCCGCCGACCTGATGCAGGTCCCCAGCGGCGAGACCAGCCTGCGCCTGGCACCGGCCCTGGTCGACGGTGCACCCCTGGCGGCCTGA
>NZ_JAFKRK010000070.1:0-353 GCF_019038535.1 Synechococcus sp. CCAP 1479/9
TCGCCGTGCTGCGCGGCCGTGTGGATGGCCTGGAGGCCAAGGTGGGTGAGCTCGAGGCCACCCAGTTCTCCACCACCACCAAGCTGACCGGTAAGGCGACCTTCATCATGGGCGCCAACAGCTACGGCGGTAACGCCCAGGTGAGCCCCGCCGCTTCCCTGGCCACCGGCGTCCCCGCCTTCGTGACCGGTCCCTTCGGTCCCCTCGGCCCGGTCGTCCCCAACACCTGGCAGAACCAGGCCCGTCAGACCCAGGGCGCCACGGCGTTCAACTACGACATCCAGCTCAACTTCGACACCAGCTTCACCGGCAAGGACCTGCTCCGCACCCGTCTGCGGGCCGGTAACTTCGCC
>NZ_JAFKRK010000071.1:0-481 GCF_019038535.1 Synechococcus sp. CCAP 1479/9
GGCGAAGTTACCGGCCCGCAGACGGGTGCGGAGCAGGTCCTTGCCGGTGAAGCTGGTGTCGAAGTTGAGCTGGATGTCGTAGTTGAAGGCCGTGGCGCCCTGGGTCTGGCGGGCCTGGTTCGCCCAGGTGTTGGGCACGTAGCCGATGCCGGCCGCGTTCGCGCCGAAGGCGCCGGGCACGAAGGAAGGAATCACCGCGCCGGCCCCGACCAGGCTGGCGGGCAGCAGCACGGCGGCCGGATCGTTGGCAACGGCCGGCAGGAAGACCCCAGGCACCGGAACGATCTGGGCGTTACCGCCGTAGCTGTTGGCGCCCATGATGAAGGTCGCCTTACCGGTCAGCTTGGTGGTGGTGGAGAACTGGGTGGCTTCGAGCTCACCCACCTTGGCCTCTAGGCCATCCACACGGCCGCGCAGCACGGCGAGTTCCTTCTCGAACTCGGCCATCAGGCGCTTCAGCTCGTCGGTCACCTCGGTGATC
>NZ_JAFKRK010000072.1:0-287 GCF_019038535.1 Synechococcus sp. CCAP 1479/9
TGCCTACCGGCCGGACATCGATGCGCTGCGGGGGGCGGCGATGCTGGCGGTGCTGGTGTTCCACCTGAACAAGGCCTGGCTGCCCGGTGGCTTCACGGGGGTGGACATCTTCTTTGTGATCTCGGGCTACGTGGTGATGGGCTCGCTGCTGGGGCAGGCGAGCAAGCCGCTGTGGCCGCGTCTGGGGAATTTCTACCTGAGGCGTGTGCGGCGTCTGCTGCCGAACCTGCTGGTGTGCCTGGGGGTGACGAGCCTGGGGGTGGCGATGCTGATCCCGCCGCTGGAGA
>NZ_JAFKRK010000073.1:0-877 GCF_019038535.1 Synechococcus sp. CCAP 1479/9
CTTGTCGCCCGATTCATCGATGATCGAGAGGCGGCGCAGGACGGCGTCGTTGCCGGGGTACTTGAGGCGCACCTGCTGGAGGAAGCGTCGGTTGATCTCGAAGATCAGCTCCAGGTGCCGTGGCAGCAGGGACCCGAAGAGATCGAGGCCCCACTTCTCCAGGGCTTCCGGCAGGAGGGTGTGGTTGGTGTAGGAGAGGCAGGCGGTGGTGATGGCCCAGGCGGCGTCCCACGCGAGGTGCTTGTCGTCGAGCAGGAGCCGCATCAGCTCGGCGACGGCGATCGAGGGGTGGGTGTCGTTGAGCTGGATGGCCCAGTGCTCAGGGAACGCCTGGACGGGAATTCCGCGGGCATCGAGGCTGCGGATCATGTCCTGCAGCGAGCAGCTGACGAAGAAGTGCTGCTGCATCAGCCGCAGGCGCCGCCCCGCATCGGTGCCGTCGTTGGGGTAGAGCACTTTCGAGAGGGTCTCCGAGCCCACCTTCTGTTCCACGGCGCCGTAGAAATCGCCGCTGTTGAAGGTCTGGAAGTCGAAGGATTCGGTGGCATCGGCGCGCCAGAGGCGCAGCCGGTCGCAGGTGTTGACCCGGTAGCCCAGCACCGGCACGTCGTGGGGGACGCCGATGGCGAGCTCGGCAGGGATCCAGCGCACCCGGTAGGCGCCGTTCTTGTCGCGGTAACTCTCGGTGCGGCCACTGAAGCCCACCACACAGGATTTCCCGGGCTGGACGATTTCCCAGGGCCAGCCCCCCTTGAGCCACTTGTCGGTGATCTCCACCTGGCGGCCGTCGCGGATGAGCTGGTCGAAGATGCCGAACTCGTAGCGGATGCCGTAGCCGGTGGCGGGGATCTCGAGGGTGGCGAGGGATTCGAGGAAG
>NZ_JAFKRK010000074.1:0-258 GCF_019038535.1 Synechococcus sp. CCAP 1479/9
GGCCAGCATGTCGTCCTGACGGACGCGACCACCGATGGTGGCGGTGAAGTTGCTGCCGAGGGGGAACTGGTAGAAGAGGCGGTTGATGGCGACCACGTCACCGCAGTCGACGCCCAGGCCGCAGTTCTCCTCAAAACCGGCTTCGGTGGCGTTCAGGCCGACGACCGGCTGGCCGAAGGGCGACTGGGCGAAGTTACCGGCCCGCAGACGGGTGCGGAGCAGGTCCTTGCCGGTGAAGCTGGTGTCGAAGTTGAGCTG
>NZ_JAFKRK010000075.1:0-287 GCF_019038535.1 Synechococcus sp. CCAP 1479/9
TGCCTACCGGCCGGACATCGATGCGCTGCGGGGGGCGGCGATGCTGGCGGTGCTGGTGTTCCACCTGAACAAGGCCTGGCTGCCCGGCGGCTTCACGGGGGTGGACATCTTCTTCGTGATCTCGGGCTACGTGGTGATGGGCTCGCTGCTGGGCCAGGCGAGCAAGCCGCTGTGGCCGCGTCTGGGGAATTTCTACCTGCGGCGTGTGCGGCGTCTGCTGCCGAACCTGCTGGTGTGCCTGGGGGTGACGAGCCTGGGGGTGGCGATGCTGATCCCGCCGCTGGAGA
>NZ_JAFKRK010000076.1:0-334 GCF_019038535.1 Synechococcus sp. CCAP 1479/9
CTTCCGGCGTGGAGCGGCGGAACTCCATGGTGATGCTGCGCTTCTGCTCGCCATCGGCCGCCAGGGCCTCGATCGGGTAGAGCTGCTGGCCGTCGCGGAAGGGCACCTGCACCCGGAAGGTGCCGTCGGCCGACAGGGGCACCTCCTCACCGCCGATGCTGAGGCGGGCGGCCGGATCGGTGGCGCCGTAGACGATCAGCTCGGCATCGGCCACCAGCCAGAAGGAGCGCTGGCGGGGGGCCACCCCACCGATGCCCGAGGCGCTGCGGCCGGAGGCCCAGGGGCCGGCGCCGGAGGCGGAGAATTCCCCACCGCCCTCAAGGCCGGCGGCGGA
>NZ_JAFKRK010000077.1:0-1174 GCF_019038535.1 Synechococcus sp. CCAP 1479/9
CGCCAGCATCGCCGCCCCCCGCAGCGCATCGATGTCCGGCCGGTAGGCAAACCCTCCCCCTTTCCCGCCTGCTCCGGTCGCCGGGCCACTCGCCGCTGCGGCGGCTCCGGTCGTGGCGGTGGGGGCCACCGCCATCAGCGCCTCCCCGGAATCAGGCCCGCCTCGGACAGGAACCGCTGGAACGGCCCCGCCAGCGAGCGACTTCCCGTCACACTCAGGTGGTGGGAATCGGAGTAGATGATCTTGTCCAGGTCATTGCGATAGCGCACCCGACCATCCGGGCCCAGGAGGTAGGGGGTGGGGTCGAACACATGCACGTTCGGCAGGCCCGCCGCCACCGCGGCCAGGGTGAGGCGCACCGCCTGCTGGCCGGCGGCGGTGGCGGCGGGATCGGGGGCGCAGCTGGAGGCGGAATCCTTCGGGCAGGCCACGATCTCACGGGCGAGGGTGGGATTGTCGACCACCAGCACCAGCTGGATGCCCCGGGCCGCCAGCCGCTGGGCATAGGCCCGCATGCTGAGAATGTGGGCCTGACGCAATTCAGCGACGTTAAGCCTCCGGCCTGAGAGGTAAGCGGGCTGCCCCTGGCTGGTGCCACCGGGGTCAGCGCTGCTCAGGTAGTTGTTGAGGTTGCTGGAGATCATGACGATGTCCCCCGGCTTCAGACGTTCGAGAGCCCGCTCCATCTCCCCGGCGGCGAAATCGGTGCAGGGCTTGTAGGGACGGTTGTTGAGGAACAGCGTCAGCTGGGGATCGATGAAACAGGAGCGCTTGTTGGTGAAGGTGATGCGCTGGCCGGTGGCGGCGGTGACCAGGTCAAGCATCGGCAGCAGATGCTCGGCATGGGAGTCGCCCAGCAGGAAGATCTCGCCGGCACCGGGCCGGCCGGGCTTGCTGCAGCGTTCGAAATCGGAGCGGCTGGCGGGGCTGTAGGGGGTCCAGTAGGGAATGGCGCAGTTCTGATCGATCCGGGTGCCGGGCAGGGTGGGATTCCACTCCTGCACCCGTTCGTGCAGGGGAACCGGATCCCGGTCGGTGCCGATGAAGAAGCGGCCGCGCACCGAATAGTGGAGGGTGTCGATGGCCGTCCACAGGCCCGCCACCGCCAGCACCGCCAGCAGCGTCTCCCACCACCACGTCAGCGGATAACGCCGCACCGGCTGCTCCACCAGTC
>NZ_JAFKRK010000078.1:0-925 GCF_019038535.1 Synechococcus sp. CCAP 1479/9
GTTTGCCTACCGGCCGGACATCGATGCGCTGCGGGGGGCGGCGATGCTGGCGGTGCTGGTGTTCCACCTGAACAAGGCCTGGCTGCCGGGTGGCTTCACGGGGGTGGACATCTTCTTTGTGATCTCCGGCTACGTGGTGATGGGCTCGCTGCTGGGTCAGGCGAGCAAGCCGCTGTGGCCACGGCTGGGCACGTTCTATCTGCGGCGTGTGCGGCGTCTGCTGCCGAACCTGTTGGTGTGCCTGGGGGTGACGAGCCTGGCGGTGGCCCTCTGGGTTCCCCCCGGCGAGAACGGCCCCTACTTCATGACCGCGATCAAGGCGTTGTTCGGCTGGTCGAACAACTTCCTGATGGGGCAGATCGATTACTTCAATCCGGACGCCGACCTGAACCCGTTCCTGCACACCTGGTCGCTGGGTGTGGAGCAGCAGTTCTACCTGGTGTTCCCGCTGCTGATGGTGGCGATCGGCTATGGGGTGCGGCGGAGCGTGCCGCTGCTGGCGGCGCTGATCGTGCTGTCGCTGGGTGCGAGCTGGTGGTGGACGCAGAGCGCCCCGATGGCGGCGTTCTTTCTGATGCCGAGTCGGCTGTGGGAACTGACGGTGGGCTCGCTGCTGCTGGTGGCGCAGCGGCGGGGTCTGCTGGGGGCGGAGTGGCTGCAGGGCCGCTGGCCGCGGCTGGCGGGGGCGGCGCTGCTGCTGTGGGCGGTGGTGATGACGTCGGAACGGGAGGGCTTCCCGGTGCCCGGGGTGCTGCCGGCGGTGGTGGGGACGCTGCTGGTGCTGCAGGCGGGCCCGGGAGAGGGGGGGAGATTTCTGCCGGGGCGGTGGCTGGAGCGTGTGCTGCTGACGTGCGGGCTGCTGTCGTATTCGCTGTACCTGTGGCACTGGCCGGTGATCGTGCTGCTGCGCTGGACGTGGGGGATG
>NZ_JAFKRK010000079.1:0-226 GCF_019038535.1 Synechococcus sp. CCAP 1479/9
CCAGCTCGGCAACAACCTGCTGATGCTCGGCATCCAGAAGGAGGCCGCCGAGGCCCTGCGCCAGTTCGGCATCAACGACATCGAGGACATCCTCGAGGTGGAAGAAGAACCGGGCCTGGGCAATGGCGGACTGGGTCGCCTGGCCGCCTGCTTCCTCGAATCCCTCGCCACCCTCGAGATCCCCGCCACCGGCTACGGCATCCGCTACGAGTTCGGCATCTTCGAC
>NZ_JAFKRK010000080.1:0-877 GCF_019038535.1 Synechococcus sp. CCAP 1479/9
CTTCCTCGAATCCCTCGCCACCCTCGAGATCCCCGCCACCGGCTACGGCATCCGCTACGAGTTCGGCATCTTCGACCAGCTCATCCGTGACGGCTGGCAGGTGGAGATCACCGACAAATGGCTCAAGGCCGGCTGGCCCTGGGAGATTCCCCACCCCGACCAGGCCTGTTTCGTCGGCTTCGGCGGCCACACCGAGAGCTACCGCGACAAAAGCGGCGCCTACCGGGTGCGCTGGATCCCCTCCGAGCACGCCATCGGTGTCCCCCATGACGTGCCGGTGCTGGGCTACCGGGTCAACACCTGCGACCGGCTGCGCCTCTGGCGCGCCGATGCCACCGAATCGTTCGACTTCTACGCCTTCAACAGCGGCGACTACTACGGCGCGGTGGAGGAGAAGGTGGGCTCCGAGACCCTCTGCAAGGTGCTCTACCCCAACGACGGCACCGCCAAGGGCCGCCAGCTGCGCCTCAAGCAGCAGCACTTCTTCGTCAGCTGCTCGCTGCAGGACATGATCCGCAGCCTCGATGCCCGTGGCATTCCCGTCGAGGCGTTCCCTGAGCACTGGGCCATCCAGCTCAATGACACCCACCCCTCCATCGCCGTCGCCGAGCTGATGCGGCTCCTGCTCGACGACAAGCACCTCGAGTGGGACGCCGCCTGGGCCATCACCACCGCCTGCCTCTCCTACACCAACCACACCCTGCTGCCGGAAGCCCTGGAGAAGTGGGGCCTCGATCTCTTCGGGTCCCTGCTGCCCCGCCACCTTGAGCTGATCTTCGAGATCAACCGCCGCTTCCTCCAGCAGGTGCGCCTCAAGTACCCCGGCAACGACGCCGTCCTGCGCCGCCTCTCGATCATCGATGAATCGGGCGACAAG
>NZ_JAFKRK010000081.1:0-1156 GCF_019038535.1 Synechococcus sp. CCAP 1479/9
CGACGTTCGACGTCGAGAACAGGAGCTAACTCAATGTTCGACGCCTTCACCAAGGTCGTTGCTCAGGCTGATGCCCGCGGCGAATTCCTCAACGCTGGTCAGATCGATGCCCTTTCCGGCGTCGTCGCTGACAGCTTCAAGCGCATGGATGCCGTGAACCGCATCACCTCCAACGCTTCCAAGATCGTCACCAACGCGGCCCGCGATCTGTTCGATCAGCAGCCCGCCCTGATCGCCCCCGGCGGCAACGCCTACACCCATCGCCGCATGGCTGCCTGCCTGCGCGACATGGAGATCGTTCTCCGCTACGTCACCTACGCCGTCTTCACCGGTGACGCTTCCGTCCTGGAAGATCGCTGCCTCAACGGCCTCCGCGAGACCTACCTGGCCCTCGGCGTGCCCGGCGCTTCCGTCGCCGAAGGCATCCGCAAGATGAAGGACGCCGCCATCGCCATCGCCAACGATCGCAACGGCATCACCCAGGGCGACTGCTCCTCCCTGATGTCCGAAATCGGCACCTACTTCGATCGCGCAGCCGCTGCTGTCGCCTGATCAGTCGTCGACTGATCGTCGCCTCATCTTTCGGTTCACCTTCTCCTTAACACCCTTCCAATGAAGACTCCCCTCACCGAGGCCGTCGCAGCCGCTGATTCCCAGGGCCGCTTCCTGTCCAACACCGAGCTCAACGCCGCCTTCGGCCGCTTCGAGCGCGCCAAGAACGCCCTGGAAGCCGCCAAGGCCCTCACCGCCAACGCCGACTCCCTGGTGAACGGCGCCGCCCAGGCCGTCTACAACAAGTTCCCCTACACCACCCAGATGCAGGGGAGCAACTACGCCTCCGACGCCCGCGGCAAGGCCAAGTGTGCCCGTGACATCGGCTACTACCTCCGCATGGTCACCTACTGCCTGGTCGCCGGTGGCACCGGCCCCATGGATGAGTACCTGGTCGCTGGTCTCGACGAGATCAACCGCACCTTCGAACTCTCCCCCTCCTGGTACGTCGAGGCCCTGACCTACATCAAGGCCAACCACGGCGTCTCCGGCGATGCCGGCGTCATCGCCAACAACTACATCGACTACGCCATCAGCGCTCTCGTCTGAGCTCTCGCGGCCATCGTTGTTTCCGGGTCCCCTTCGGGGGGCCCTTTTTTCTGGC
>NZ_JAFKRK010000082.1:0-236 GCF_019038535.1 Synechococcus sp. CCAP 1479/9
AGGCCATCCACACGGCCGCGCAGCACGGCGAGTTCCTTCTCGAACTCGGCCATCAGGCGCTTCAGCTCGTCGGTCACCTCGGTGATCCGGTCGAGGCAGGCGTTCAGCAGGGCCGCCGCTTCATAGCGGGTCATGGCCTGGCCGCCCTTGTAGGTGCCGTTCGGGTAGCCGGCGACGCAGCCGTAGCGCTCGATCAGGTTCGAGAGGGCCTGGAAGGCCCAGTCGGTGGGCTTGAC
>NZ_JAFKRK010000083.1:0-267 GCF_019038535.1 Synechococcus sp. CCAP 1479/9
GGGATTGGCCAGGGCGACCCAGCGCCTGGGGGTGACGCCGTTGGTGACGTTGGTGAACTTCTCGGGCCAGAGGGCGGCGAATTCGGGGAAGAGGTCCTGCTTGACCAGGGCGCTGTGGAGGGCGGCGACGCCGTTGACGTGGTGGGAGCCGACGGTGGCGAGGTGGGCCATGCGGACGGCCTTGTCGCCCGATTCATCGATGATCGAGAGGCGGCGCAGGACGGCGTCGTTGCCGGGGTACTTGAGGCGCACCTGCTGGAGGAAGCG
>NZ_JAFKRK010000084.1:0-482 GCF_019038535.1 Synechococcus sp. CCAP 1479/9
CTCGCCGCCGAAACCGTCGGCACCAACCAGAACCAGATTCTCTGGAAGGAAGTGTCCACGGGCCGCTTCCACTTCTGGTCGCTCGACGGCAACTGGAACTACGCCTCCGCCGGACCCATCGTCTCTCCCACCAGTTCCACCGGCCTGCAGCTTCAGCAACAGTTCATGGTCAATGCCACCGGCACGCCCCTGACCAGCCAACCCCCAACCACCACCTCCACGACCACCACCACGACCACGACCACGACCACCAGCAGCGCGCTTCAGGTGATCGATCCCAACGGCGCGGTCCGGCTGCTGCGGGACACCAGCAACGACCTGGTCTCCGTTCAGATGAACGGCGTCACATCCGCCGTCCGCAGGAGCGGCGCCCAGATCAGGGCCGGTCAGTTCAGCGGTTGGCAGATCCTCGCCGCCGAAACCGTCGGCACCAACCAGAACCAGATTCTCTGGAAGGAAGTGTCCACGGGCCGCTTCCACTT
>NZ_JAFKRK010000085.1:0-409 GCF_019038535.1 Synechococcus sp. CCAP 1479/9
GGGGAACGGTGCCGTTGTAGTTGGCGGCCGGTGAGAAGGAATAGGAGCCGTTGGCGGCGATGGTGAGGCTGCCGACGCCGGCGATGGAGATGGGGCTGCCGAGGGGGAAGGGGCCGCTCTGGCCGGCGATGGAGAAGGAGGCAATCGAGACCGGGCCATCGGGACTGGTGGTGCCGCTCAGAAGATTGCCGGTGGTGGTGCCGCTGTCCTCGGCGATGGAGAGGGTCTCGTTGGCGTCGGAGAAGTCGTCGTTGACTGGCGTGACGGTGATAGCGAAGGTGGAGGAATCGTTGGGCCCGGAGCCGTCGGTGACGACGTAGGAGATCAGGGGAACGGTGCCGTTGTAGTTGGCGGCCGGTGAGAAGGAATAGGAGCCGTTGGCGGCGATGGTGAGGCTGCCGACGCCGGC
>NZ_JAFKRK010000086.1:0-354 GCF_019038535.1 Synechococcus sp. CCAP 1479/9
TAGCTCCACATCACCCCAGCGGCTTCCATCGGCGAACAGGAACTCCTCGATCCGGTGCACCTCCGAGGCGAAGTAGTTCTCCACCCATAGACGATCCGTACTTCCGTAGTGCAGGTACAGCTGGGAACCATGGCGTTCCACCAGCCGCACATCGCTTGGCTTCACATTCGTGAACATCACCACATCGCGATTCCCAACCAGGTAGTCCGTATCAATGATCTCCTTTCGCTCACCGCCCTGCCCGATCACATACACGTCATCCCCGATCCCGCCATTCAGGCTGTCATTACCGCTCCCCGACACCAGCCAGTCACGGCCCGCGCCGCCATGCAGCAGGTCATCGCCCGCTCCGCC
>NZ_JAFKRK010000087.1:0-335 GCF_019038535.1 Synechococcus sp. CCAP 1479/9
CGGCTTCCATCGGCGAACTGGAACTCCTCGATCCGGTGCACCTCCGAGGCGAAGTAGTTCTCCACCCATAGACGATCCGTACTTCCGTAGTGCAGGTACAGCTGGAAACCATGGCGTTCCACCAGCCGCACATCGGATGGCTTCACATTCGTGAACATCACCACATCGCGATTCCCAACCAGGTAGTCCGTGTCAATGATCTCCTTTCGCTCGCCGCCCTGACTAATCACATACACGTCATCCCCAACTCCACCGTTCAGGCTGTCATTGCCGCTCCCCGACACCAGCCAGTCACGGCCCGCGCCGCCATGCAGCAGGTCATCGCCCGCTCCGCC
>NZ_JAFKRK010000088.1:0-722 GCF_019038535.1 Synechococcus sp. CCAP 1479/9
CATCCCCCACGTCCAGCGCAGCAGCACGATCACCGGCCAGTGCCACAGGTACAGCGAATACGACAGCAGCCCGCACGTCAGCAGCACCCGCTCCAGCCAGCGGCCCGGCAGAAATCTCCCCCCCTCTCCAGGGCCCGCCTGCAGCACCAGCAGCGTCCCCACCACCGCCGGCAGCACCCCAGGCACCGGGAAGCCCTCACGCTCCGACGTCATCACCACCGCCCACAGCAGCAGCGCCGCCCCCGCCAGCCGCGGCCAGCGGCCCTGCAGCCAGCTCGCCCCCAGCAGACCCCGCCGCTGCGCCACCAGCAGCAACGAGCCCACCGTCAGTTCCCACAGCCGACTCGGCATCAGAAAGAACGCCGCCATCGGGGCGCTCTGCGTCCACCACCAGCTCGCCCCCAGCGACAGCACGATCAGCGCCGCCAGCAGCGGCACGCTCCGCCGCACCCCGTAGCCGATCGCCACCATCAGCAGCGGGAACACCAGGTAGAACTGCTGCTCCACGCCCAGCGACCAGGTGTGCAGGAACGGATTCAGGTCCGAATCCGTCGCGAAGTAATCCAGCTGGCCCATCAGGTAGTTGTTCGACCACCCGAACAGCGCCTTGAGGGCGACGATGAAATACGGCCCGCTCTCCAGCGGCGGGATCAGCATCGCCACCCCCAGGCTCGTCACCCCCAGGCACACCAGCAGGTTCGGCAGCAGACGCCGCACACGCC